>NZ_JAEILC010000073.1:0-22597 GCF_016307435.1 Pseudomonas sp. S4_EA_1b
CGGATGGCGTGGAATCCGCAACCCTCCAAACGGTACGAACTGACCACTATCGGGTTGCAAAGTTGAGCACCATCTCCTCATCGATATGAGGTGCTTGATGGACAACGTTAAGAAAAGTGGATCCCCGTGGGCGGTGCTAGGACTGGCTTTATCGCTCCTTGCGGTCACGTCTTCGTGGCTGCTGTGGCAGGAGTTGAAGGCCACTAAGGCCCTCGTCTCTCAGTTGAATAGCACAGCCGCTGCTATCAAGCCCTGGGCGTTCAGCCAGCGCGAGTTGCGTACGGCCCTTGAGGACGTAAAACACGTCGCGGCAGTCGAAGGATCTTCGTCGGAATTGGCCAAGACGGCGCCGAAGATGGAAGCCGTCGAGCGCCGATACGGAGATCCTGAGGCGCAGTTCGAAATTGTGGAGTTCAGCGACTTCGAATGCACTTACTGCAAAAGTTTCTTTCCGGTACCCAAGGCCTTAGTAGACGGCTCTAGGGGCAATATTTCCCTGCTATTCAAGCATGTTCCAGTTCATGGAGATGCATCTAGACGTGAAGCATACGCAGCAGAGTGCGCTGGTGCCCAAGGTGGGAATGACGCTTTTTACCGTATGGCTGATGCCATCTTTCAATCTACCAGTAGCGCCGGTGCTGGTACCAATAAACCGCTCAGCTCTATCGCGGAAGACCTCGGTTTGAATGGCCAGGAACTCGCGAGCTGCATTGATAGTAACTTCTTCGTTAAAAAGGTCAGAGCCGATTTTAAAGAGGCCGTTGACCTTGGTATCGATGTAACCCCCTCGACACTAATTAGGCACAAGCCCACCGGGCAAACTGTTCTTATTAAAGAAGCTGTAACGCCGGAGAGGCTGCTGAGTGCTATGGGAAATCTTGTCAAGATGAAGGCTGATCAAAAATGAACCCTATTGAGATTCCGCAGCTTGTAGATGAGCCTCCTCATGTCCTCTTTTGGCAGTCTGATGAGGTTGCTCCAATCGGCATTGGCTTGGTATTCGGAATGTTCACCGGTTATGCCGCAGTTATGACCCTTGGGGGTTTTCTGTTGGCAAGGTGGTATCGGAAATACCGAGATGACCATCCTGATGGCTTCATGGCTCACATGATTTATTGGTACGCCGGTATTGCCGGAACGTCCAAGGCCCGAAGCATTCCTAATCCATTCATTCGCGAATACAACTGAGATAAGCCATGAAGCTTAGTATCTTCAAACGCAATTTTAATGGAACGGTTAGCGAGAATAAGTTCCTGCGAATTACACTCGCGGGCTCGATTTTCGTAAACTTCATCCTCGCAATTTTCGTCAGCTCGAAAGATACCGTTGTGAGCATGACTCCTCCTACTTTGGTTGAGTCTGCGTGGGTGAGTGCAAACCAGGCTTCAGAGGAATATACCGAGTCTTGGGCGCTATACGTGGCCAACACTGTAGGCAACGTAACTCCCGGCAACTCCGCGATGATTCGGAAGACGATCGAGCCGCTGCTTGATCCAAGCATCTATCAAGATGTTGTTAACAAAATTGAGTCTCAGGTACACGAGATTCGCCGGGATCGAGTGCGTATTTCTTTCGAGGCAAAAGAAATTCTTCGAGAGAAGAACAACCCTAACAAATTCTTCGTGGTCGGTCGTTCGCTAATGGAAGGCCCTAATGGTAAGCCTGAGCGTGGCAATACTACCTATGAAGTTGATTTGGTTATCCGAAACTACAAGCCGATCATTACTTACCTGACCACATACGAGGGCAAGCCTCGTACTGAGGATGTTATTCGTCGTGAAGAGAAGACCCAAAATGCACGTAAGCGTATGGAAAAAGCCAACCATGAAAGCTAATACCCTTTTTTGTGCGCTCGCTCTGGCTGTTGGGTCTGTGAATGCTCACGCCAAAGAACTGGTCATCCCGCAAATGGCCACCGCCTCCAATAAGTCTGAGGTTGTTGTTCCTCAGAAAGAGGTTGACCCAAGCGAATACGGGCTCGTGGCAAATACTAAAGCCCTGGAAACTGAGTCGGTAGCGCCAAAGCAGGCAAGCTCTGCTGGCGTGCAGCCGGCTGCTGAGAAAAAGGAAATCCTTCAAGTGGAAGGTGGGGGCAGGGACAAAGACCTTCCAGCTGTTTCTTCCGACGTTGCTAAGACTCGTCTAGCGGATGAGTCCCAGCCGGTGGTTAGTTCTTATCAGGATGTCATTGTTCAGCCGGGTGTTAACACCATTATTCCGGCGTCCATTAGCCATCTGAACCGCATCGTGACACCGTTTGATAAGCCGATTGTGCAAACGGTTTCTTCGGCGGAAATTAAAACGGTTGAGAACGTCATCTACGTTTCTACTAAAGATGAGTCTCCTGTCACGATGTATATCACTCCCAAGGATGACGAGTCGGTAGCAATTAGCTTGACGCTCGCGCCTAGAAAAGTACCGCCAATCCAAGCGAACCTGATCATCGGGCAACCAATGTCTGGCCAAACTTTGGCTGCTCCTGGGGCAGGCATGGGCGCTCGCTACTCCGGGCAGGCAAAGAAGTGGGAAGAAGGACAGCCATACGAAGAGGCAATCAAAGGCATCATGCGCGCTCTCGCCCTTGGAAAGCTGCCGAAGGGCTTCTCGATCGGAAAGTTAGGTCGATTTGACTCCCTGCCGGCGTGTGATCAGAGCGGCGTTACTTTCGACTTCTCTCGCTCGCAGGTGATTCTGGGGCACAACTTCCGAGTTGTTGTTGGCGTTGCTCAAAACGTTTCTTCAGTACCAGAAATGTTTGATGAGACCTCCTGCACTCATCCGAACCTTGCTGCAGTCGCTGCCTGGCCTGAAAACATGCTGGAGCCGGGTCAGAAGACGGAAGTTTACATCGTGACTCGAGTAGGCGAGGCTCCTGCGGAAGAGTCTTCTCGTCCGAGTCTTCTGAACTAATTGAGGCGAAATCATGATTAAAGATCTATTCAATCGTCTCGATCCCAAGCATCGCCGTTGGGTTGCAATCGGTGGTGGGGCATTTGTGATTCTTAGTTTTGTGTATGTCCTTTCTGAGATGGGTGGAAAGGCTGAGAAGAGTACTTACCAAAAGAAAACCATTACCACCATCTTGACCGATAAAGATCCGCGCAAAGCAGGTATCGACTCGCTCGTAACGTCCACGCAGCAAAATGAGCGTGATATCCGTCTGATCAATCAGAACATGAAAACGCTGATGGAGCAGAGCTCGTCCCAGAAAGAGCTTAGCGGTCAGCTGAACGACATCAAAAAGAACTTGGATGGTTTCCAGGAGCAGCTGAAGGCGGCCCAGGACAAATCCGCGGCAGTTGAGCAGCAGAATAAGTTGTTGGCCGAGGCGTTGGAAAAGGAGAAGAAGAACCCGACAGCTAAGCCCGATGGTAAGTCGGCTGAAGATGTTAAGGCGGACGCTGAAAGGCGTGAGAAAGAGGCCTCGCGCTTCAACAATGCTGCGGCGGATCCGAACAAGCACCAGGCTGCATTTTTTGCCAACGCGCCTCAGCCGGCAGTCGAAACTGCAAAGCCTGGGCAGGCGAAAAAGAATGACGATAGGGTGGCTATCCGGACTATCGAGTCCACCCCTGTCGAAGATCCTTCGGCTAAGAAGGATCACGAAGACGAAGTGTACCTCCCGGCCGGCTCGATTCTTTCTGGGGCTCTGATCACAGGTATCGATGCGCCTACCGGAAGTAACGCGCGCAAAGATCCTTTCCCTGTTCTGCTGCGCATCAAAAAGGAGGCCGTGTTGCCAAACCGGTTCCGTGCTGATGTGCGCGAATGTTTCCTTATCGCCAGCGCCTTTGGTGATCTGTCTTCTGAGCGTGCATACATGCGCGCAGAAACGATCTCCTGCGTTCGTGACGACGGCGGCGTCATTGAGAACGGAATGGATGCCTACGCAAGCGGTGAGGACGGTAAAGCTGGTGTGAGGGGGCGTCTTGTCTCCAAACAGGGGGCGATCCTCGCTCGTTCCCTCATGGCTGGCTTCATGCAGGGTGTGTCTGAGGCCTTCAGTGTCCGCCAGGTGCCAAGCATCAACGTTACGGGTACCGGCAGTGGCAGCGGCAGCAGCGGCGTTATCGATCCGGTTTACCAGCAGGCCTTTAACTCCCAGGCGCTTCAAGGTGCTGCGATCGGTGGTACCGGTCGAGCGCTTGAGCGTATCGCTGACTTCTACCTCGAGATGGCAGAGAACCTTTATCCGGTTATCGAAGTTGATGCTGCCCGCGAAATCGACTTCGTCGTGAAGAAAGGCACGCAGCTCAAGATCAAGAAGGCCGCGTAACAATTTCCGATTACCGCTAAAAGGGGCGAATTGACCAATTCGCCCCTCACCAAAATTGAATACTGAGGCTATGAAAACTATGAATCCGAAGATTCTTCGTGTCGCGCTGCTTGGCGCTCTGACGGCCAGCATGACTGGCTGCTCGTTTCTGCAGATCGGTGAGAGCGAGTACGGCTGTAAAGGGATGCCAAACGGCGTCACCTGTATGTCCGCGCGTGATGTTTACCAGCTGACCGAAAATGAAAATTTCCGTCAGGAAGTCGAAGCTCAGGCAAGCGTGAAAGGTGAGGGCGATGGTGGCAGCAAGCAGGCCGCTGAGCCATCTCCCGTGGCGCCTTCAGTCGTTGGCGGGGAACGATATGTCGTCCCGCGTCCTGCAAGAAATCCCGTGCCGATTCGCTCGCAAGCAACAGTGATGCGAGTTTGGGTCGCTCCATGGGAGAACACTGCGGGCGATCTGATCGTCCCCGGCTTTATGTACACAGAGATCGAGCCTCGCCGTTGGGAAATTGGTGTTCCTGCCCCGCGTCCGACTCCTTCGATCCGCCCCCTCGAATCCCGAAAAACCACTCCCGCACAGCAGGGCACTAGCCCTTCTGGCAATTGATGTCCCCAACCCGAGATCAGGAGATCTACATGAAAGACCAAACCCCACTCGCCGGTGAATTCCAATCCTTGGAAGAGCAATCCACCCGCCGCCGTCAGGCTGCTCAAGCCATGCTGCTGCTCGGCGTCCTGTGCGCAGTTCAGGTAGCTGTGGCAGGCACTGGTGGTGATTCGTTCGACAGCATCTGGGTGACCCTCACCGACTGGATGCAAGGCACCCTGGGCCGCGTCGTGGCCGGTGCGATGGTGCTGGTAGGTATCGTCGGCGGTATCGTGCGCCAATCCATCATGTCCTTCGCTACCGGTGTCGGCGGCGGTGTCGGCCTGTACAACACCCCGACCATCATCGAGTCGATCATGACGGCGACCATCCAGATTCCGAACTGATCTCGCGTTGAACCAAGCCGGCCCAATGGCCGGCTTTTGGTCTTTCTTGGACTTGCTTATGGATAGGACTGGACTGCGATGAAACCCCTCCTGACTCTCGTGATGGCCGCATTGACGCTTCCTCTGGGGGCCAACAGCGCCCTAGCAGCATGCACGGAGCAAGTGGTCCAGTTCTCTGTCTCTCCCACTAATGCATACGCGGATCAAACCATCTCCGTCAGCTACCAGGCTGACCGGACGGATTGTTCTAATGCCGGCGATTTCACCTATCCAATTACAATAGGTGGCTCCTCTAGTGCGGAGCTGGGCCAGTGCAAAGGTAATCGCACCAAAGATTCCGTGCAGTGTTCAGGCGAGTTTCCAATTCCTGAGGGCTTCACTGGCGCAATGGTCGTCCAAGTGAATGGCCAGTCTGCAAAGATTAATGTGGCGAAGGTGAACACCCCGCCAATCGCTCAGCCCCAAACTGTCAGTACCTCTGAGAACACTCCGGTTGACATCGAGTTGCAAGCAACCGATCCCGAGGGAGACGAGCTCGTTAGCTATCAATTGCTGAAGATGCCGTCCCCCCTAGATGGCGATATTTCTCTAACTGGATCGACCGTTACGTTCGCGCCGGCGAAGGACTGGAATGGCAAAGCCGAATTCACGTTCCGGGTTCAGGACTCCTCGGGGAACTGGTCCCAGGAAGCTGGGGTTACGGTTCTCGTGGGGGCGGCCAACAGTGCGCCGAAAATAACCAGCAAAACCTATGTTGGCGTCGAGGACAATCCGCTTTCCATTGTTCCTGTCGTGACAGACCCTGATGGTGATAGCGAATTCACCTTTGCTTTGACCGGGGATCCTGCAGAACATGGGCAGGTTACCGTCACTCAGGCAGGGGTCAGCTATGTGCCAAATGAAGATTGGTCGGGCGAGGATTCCTTTTGGCTCACAGCTAGTGACAGTGATGGGGCGGTCTCCGAACCTGCGCTGATTAAGGTGCAGATCCAGCCAGAGAATGACGCTCCCGTACTGACTCCGATCGCCTTATCAGTGGTTGAGGATGAGTCAGGAAGCGCCCCGATTGCCTTCCTGGACGTCGACGGTGACGGGCCGTATGTGTTTTCGGTTGTAGGGCAGCCGGCCGTATCGAAGGGGGTTTGCTCTGTATCTGGCAGCGTCCTTCAATTCACGCCGGCAAAAGACTGGGTTGGCACTACCACCTGCAGCTTGGTTGGTATGGATGCAGGAGGGGCAAGATCCAAGCCAGTCGATGCGTCTATCACTGTTACTAACGTGAATGACGCGCCAGCTTTGGGCGACGTAACAGCGACTCTCTCGCAGGGCGAGACGCGCACCTTGGCTCTTACTCTTACCGATCCGGACGTCGGCGATTCGCATGTGGTTCGACTAGTCGGTACCGCAAATCCCAATTTCGCTGATGTAAGTGTTGTCGGTAAGTCGGTAAAGGTTGTCCTCGCTCCACAGTTCTCTGGCACACAGACGATCCAGGTTGTCGCTGAGGATGCCCAGGGCGCCGTCTCTGCGCCGGCGACCCTCTATTTGACTGTGCTTCCAGTTAACAAACCTCCAGTAGTCAAGCCCGTATCGCTTCAAGCCGCATTGGACACTCCTGTAACTGTGAAGTTGGCGGCCTCTGACCCAAACAACGATGCGCCAATTTCTTTTGCGCTGACTCAGAACACTACCTCTGACAAAGGCGTTTTTTCCCTGGCTGGGGCTGACCTGACATTCACTCCGAAGGCCGGCTTCGTTGGAACTGCGGTAGCAAAAGTGACTGCTACCGATCCCGGCGGGGCAATCTCCGCGGAGGCGACGGTGACTGTTCAAGTTACCGCTGACCAGGTTGTGGCAACGGACCCTGATATTGGTGATACCCACTCGATCTTCATCGTGAGCCAGCCCCCTGCAAACGTAGGGACCGTTACTGCGACCGGGATGAAGGTCACCTTTGAGCCTGTTCAGGGCTACTTTGGCTCGGCGACTTTCACGTACAAGGTGCGAGATGCAGACGGGCTTGAGACTGACGTTGTAACTGGTGAAATCGAGGTCGAAAAGTACAATTACGCACCAACCTCTGTTTCTGGATCTGCAACAGTTCTCGAGGGAGAAACTGTCGCCTCCATTCCGCTGACTGTTGTTGATCCCAATCCGTATGACCAAGGCCAGCACACCTTCAGCTTGCCGGTACAGTCAATCAATGGGTTTGCTCAGGTCATTGGGAATCAACTCTCCTATCAGGCCCAAGTCGGTTTCACTGGGAGCGTGGTGTTCGATGTCGTCGCCACTGATCCGGGGGGGCTGTCCGTGAAGGGCAAGGTGACGGTTCAGGTTAATCAGAAAAACTACGCGCCTTCTTCCGTGTCACTCGACCTGTCTACAGCCGAAGGTGTGCCCGTGACCGGCGTTCCTGTGGTTGTCGACCGTAATCCGCAGGACACTCATACATTTAAGGTGCTTTCTCAACCCTCTGGTGGGTTGGTTGAAGTGGTAGCTGGGGGAATTAAGTTCACTCCCCAAGCTGGTTGGACAGGTCGTGCGATTTTCGACATTGAGGCTACTGATCCCAGTGGAGCTTCAGTATCTGGTAAGGGTTTCGTTACGGTATCCGCGAGCAACGCCGCTCCGACAAGGATTGAGGGGCACATTCGTGTGCCTGAAAACACTCCGTCTGCACCGTACTACCCGATTGTGATTGATCCCAATCACTACGATAAAGGTAGGCATACCATTGCAATCGTTTCCTCTGGCGAAAATGGCACTGCCTCTATAATTGGCAACAATATTATTTATACACCTAAACATCAATTTGTTGGTTCTGACTCTATTAAAGTCAAGGCGACGGATGTTGGTGGACTGGATGTCGTGGGCGATGTTTCTATTGAGGTTTATGACGTCAACCAAGCTCCGCTAAGCGCCTCGCTTAGGATGTACGCTCGTGAAGGCCAACCTTCCGGCGTTACTAAACCAGTAATCCATGATGAAAATATTTGGGATGTATTTTCTTATGAGGTCATTACACAGCCAAAGTACGGAAAGGTTTTAGCGTTTGAGGATGGCTATGTATACACGCCAAATCCTGGGTTCTATGGAAACGACACTTTCAACTTCAGGGTTGTGGATGCTGGTGGGGAATATGTCGAGGGCGTTGCAGTCGTATCCATTACCTTGGAGAACTATGCTCCAACTTCAATTTCTCCTGAAGTTATTCACTTCATTGAGGGGGTAGGGGTAGAGCAACGGATGCGGGCTGCTGACCCTAACGGCTGGGATGATTTCGTATTCACGGTCATTGAGCAGCCTAGCCATGGCAATATTTGGTTTGACAATAATAAACTTGTATACAAAACCGAAGGCAGTATAGATGCAACCGCTGTAATTAGAGTTACCGATCAAAAGGGTTTGTATTACGACGCTTCTATTTCTCTGAAGCCTAGAGCAGTCGCCGATGCTATTAAAGACCTTCCTGTAGTAGAAGTAGAGAACACTATCCGCACTCCTGGCATTGTTCAGCCAATGCGCCGAACAGATGGTGCGCCAGGCTTTATGCTCTATGACGAAGCAATCCTAAGTAGCCTCGGGACAGATATAGTTGCAGTCCTACAGGCTGATTCATTGAAGAACATAGTGCTTGGGGGGCGTGAACTAGCACCTGGTAAAGGCATGCAGCTTCCTGTCGAATACTATAACGGCATGACCCTTGGCACATCGCTAGCTGCGGCAGAGGCCGAAACTGAGGGCTCCGTTAAGGTGCTGCTGGTTCGTTCAGATTTCAAAGGGAGCGTTTATTCAGTCCCAGTTGAATTTTGGAAGCTGCATGGTCAGATATCCTTGACTCAGCCGACGATCATTCAGGCCCTCCAGCGTACTCGGGCGCAGTTTATGCCCGAGTACGCAGACTGCACGCAGACTGTCAAAATCGCTGAGGCCGCGAAGGGTAACGCTTACGACAAGCCCATCTGCTTGCTTGAGTTTGTCCAGCAGCTGGATCAATCGAAGAATCTCTCAAGCGACTCCACGCTTGCGTTGGATGGCACGTCGAGCACGGTTGGTATCAAGAAGATCGTAGCGAAGGCCTATATCGTCGACGCTGCCCAGCAGCGCTACGACCTCGGTACTTATGAAGTGCCGGTGACTGTGGTCTCTGGTGTGGGTGCCGTAACACTGGCTCCTAAAGACCCGTTCACTACCGCCTTCTATAAGATCGAAGACCGAGTGATTGAGCTGTCTCAGACGGCAGGCCCTGCTTGCGACCTGACTACCGTGGAGAGAAGGGCGCAAACGAGTGCTGCGAGCTACTCGTCTAAGCCAATGTGCTTGGTTGAGTGGACTGATATCCCCGTTGGGCTGAGCGTTCGTGCGAACTGGGAAAAACCCTATCTCATGGGTATCTCTCAGTTCCTTGGCCAGAACAAGACTGCCTGGACGATATCCGTCTTTGACCCAGCTGGGGCAAAAGTACCTTTGGGCACAGGAGAGTTCAGTTTCGAGTCGATTGAGCCGCCGGCTGTTGAGATCACTTATAGCTCGAAGAAGAAAGTGACTGAAGGCCTTTACGCAGCCTCGATAACGGGCGACAACATCGGCGATGCGTTGATCAAGTCCGTGCGTGGCCAACTGAAGCTGCGACACAACCTGGATCGAGGGAAAGTTGCTGAAGAGACTGTGGCACCCTCCTATGCAGCCACTAACACCATTTACCGCCGCATCTATTCCGAGGCCTTCAGCAGCCTTTGGGATCGCAGGACGATTTTCGTAGATGCGGGCTATTCGCTGTTGTCTGGCTCGGAGGTTCATTCTGAGGTGCAACTGCTCTCGGTTCCTGAAGAGAGCATCATGCCGATCATCGACAATGAAAATGGGAAGATCCTTTCTACTGAGACGCTTGAAGTCGGCGTGACCATGGGTGACGCCTATGTTGATAGTCGAGCCTATGACCAGGCTGTAATGGGCAACTGGCAGGTGCGCCTGGTCACGAAGCCGAAATGGGATACCACTGAGTCGTTGACCGATTGGGAAGATACAGATGGCTCCGGCCACGCTGCATTCGAGATTCCCATGTCCTTGGCGTCAGCTCAGAGCATGAGGATTTATGCTGAGGCCCGGATTGTGTCGCCGGTACCGGAGTATCAGGTTGTTCGTACTTCACCGAAGCCACTGAGCATCACCATTCTCAATGGTGCTGCTCTCGATGGATCCGTCCGTGCGCTGCGGTTGACTGGCGAGGCTCCTTTCCGGGTTACCTTGTTTGCGGATGTCACAAATCGCGCTTGGACGAAGGATCTTGGGGCTGTGAAGTGGGAGATGTCGACTGATGGTGGGCCGTTCGTAGAGCTGCCAAACACTTCCAAGACGCCACAGCGCATGGCCATGACCCTGCCTAAGGGGTTGTACAAAGTCAGAGCGCAGCTAACGAACAAGAACTCGGGTGCGCTCTCAATGACTGACGAAGTTGAGATCGTCGCTTACAACGTGCCGAAGGCTCTTCTTAAGGGGCCGGGGAACACGTTTGTGAAGTCGACTGCAACCTTCAAGGTTCGGCAGCCCGATAGTCTTCCGATCGACCTCGGGGCTGTTGAGGTGCAGTGGAGTCTTGACCGCGGGGTTACCTGGACGTCTGGCGAAGATACTTTCTCTGTAACTCGTGACGTGGAGAAGCGCGAGTACGTGTACGTGCGGCTCAAGTACAAAGACGCCCCAGTCGAGGACCCTCGTGTCTGGAAAACGATCCGGTCCGGGGTGGCTTTCCGAAAAGTTCGTCCCCCGCGTGTGCAGATCATCGGTACCCGCCGACCTGAGCTCGGGGTCGAAACTGTCTGGATCGCGAACATGCTGATGCCTTATCCGAACATGGATTTGACCATGGACGGCGAGTTCATCGACTTCGATGGCGAGGGGACTATCCCTGGGACCGAGATGCGTTACACGCCCACCGACGCAGACCTTGACCGCGAGAAACCACAGCTTGCGTATCGCGCGTGGATCAATGGTTATCGCGATCAGGGTGGCGAGGGTATCACCCAGCAGCGAATTACCTTCTGGCTGTACGACTGGCCTGAATGGAGCATTCAGCCGACCTACAGCGCGGAATACGCGCCGGCGGACCTGACTCTGCGAATTCGGAACATCGGTCAGTTCAAGGCTGTTGAAGGCGTCTATTACGACTGGGAGCTGCCAGAGATGCAGGGGTATGACGTCGTTAAGGATGACAACAGTCAGTTGCGGATTCTTGCGATCAAAGATCCCAAAACCTATCCCTTCAAGGTTCATGTCTATGACGCTCGGGGCAACTACTCGCTAGTCGAAAGGGACATGACCTTCAAAGAGCCGCCTCCTTGGCAGGTCCTGCTTGATTATTCGGGTAACAACGAAGCTGAGCGGGCTCCATTGAGCATTCTCGTAAGGCCGAAGATATCCGGGGGCCATCCCAAGGATGTCATCACTGAAATGAAGTATTCCCTCAATGGGCAGACCATCGAAACTGGAGGTTCCCGCTACGCCAGGGCGTTGCTTCCGACCGAAGGGTCTTATGACATCAAGCTTGAGATCGCCACGCGAATGAGCAAAGCGGCTGAGGGTGAGATGAGCATTGATGTCAACGAGAACAAGAAGCCAACGTGCGATCTTGAGGTGAAGGAGGGCGGCTCCGCCTGGACTGCCACAGCTAAGTGCAAGGACGAGGACGGGCGGATCGCACGGCACAACTGGTTCATCAATGACCAAAAGCAGGGCCTGGGCGGATCTGTCATTACGATTTCCAAGAGAACCTACACAGAGACACCGCGGATCGAGCTGTTCGCCACGGATGACTCTGGTGAGGATTCAGAAGCTGTCATCTGGTAACAAGAAGGGCGCCGAAAGGCGCCCTTCTTGTTAGTCCCTTGGATGGGGTCGAACTCAGCCCAAACCCCTTTACAACCTGCATAACCTCCTCATATCCAAAAGGAGGTTTTCCCTTGACGCTCAAAAAGATTCTTTTCTCGCTATTCGCGATGGCTGCCATGGTCAATTGCAGCTATGCCGCGGATCAAGCAACAGGCATTAAAGAAGGCGTGACCTCGCCCTTGCCACTGAACGGCATGGTAGCCGCTGTGAAAAACGGCAAGCTGGCGTTCGTCAGCGATAACGGACGGTTCGTTTTCCAGGGCACTGTTTATGACACCTGGTCACAGAAAAACATCGAGTCGCTTCGGGATGCTGAACTCGCATATAAAACTATCGACGTCAAGAAGACTAAGTTCCGAGTGGATGATCTGAATCCACTAACTGTCGGATCTGGCGACAAGACAATAATTATATTTACTGATCCATTCTGCCCTTCGTGTCATGTATTGCTTGATGACCTCAAGAAAGTGGATGGCTATACCTTCAAGATTGTGTATGTACCACTTATGGGTGATGAGAGTTCCAAGGTGGTTAGGGCAATGCAGTGCATAAAAGACCGGGAAAGCGCGCAGGATGTGATGCTCGGTCAGGCGAAGCCTCAATCCATTGTGGGGAAAGCAGAAGTTCCGGCTTGCGATACATCGCCAATAGCTAAGCGAATTGTTTCTGCGCATATGTTTGGCATTAAAGGTGTTCCCTTCATGATTCGGGACGACGGCTTGATTCGTCTCGGGTATGACAAGGGTGAGCTTAATAATTGGCTATCGGCTCCGGGGATTTGAAATGACAGCTTTCCGTAAACAAAGTTTTCCATTTGGCGATCTTCTGAATGTAGAAGCCTACAGTTCCGATGATCGAATTTTCTTACTAGATGACAACCAGATCGGTTTCGGTTTTCTCTGTCGCCCGCTTCCTGGTTCGGATGGCAAAGAGGCTGACCAGCTGAAGTCTGTGCTAAAACAGGCCTGGCCGGCTGGCACGATGATTTCGTTCTGCCTCTTCGCCTCACAAAACATCAATGCGCAAGTTAACTCAATGCTGCGCATTCGACTTTCTTTCGAAGAGAACATCCTTACTCAAGCAATTTCGAACCGGGCATCGTACCTTTTCAACGGCACCATGACGCCGATCGATGATTACTCGGGCATCAAGATTCGAGAAACGCATGCTCTTATCAGCGTGATTATTCCTACCGCTGATATGTTCCCAACTGACAAGGAAATTCAGACAGCCTCGGAGCTTCGGGCGCAGTTTGAATCGACCTTCGCCTCAATTGGGTTTGCCCCGCGCAGCCTTACCAATGATCTTTACGTTGAGATCATGTCCGCTATCGTGAACCAGGGCAAAGGCGCTTCGTGGCGTGATCGCACAGAAGTCGTCGCAGATGATGACAAGCCCCTGAAGCACCAGATTCTGGACTACGACCGCACTGTTGATGTTCACGCTGATCACCTGCAGATCGGCGACACACTGGTGAAAACACTTAGCGTTAAGCGGTTCCCAAGGCAGACCATCCAGGGCTCGGCTGCCTGGTATCTAGGCGACCTTTTGACGGGTAAGACTGGTATTCGTGATAACTGCCTTATCACCTTCTCTATCTACTTCCCTGATCAGCAGGGGACGAAGGATAAGATGAATACCAAAAGGACTTGGGCGAACAACCAGGCCTATGGTCCCATCCTGAAGTTTGTGCCGGTGCTTGCAGCCAAGAAACGTGGCTTCGACGTCCTCTTCAAAGAGCTTGACGATGGTGAGACCGTCGTCAAGTGCAACATGACGATCGTTGTCTTTGCCAATGCTGGTGACAAGGACCGGATGGTTCGAGCTGCCGCAGAAGTTAAGAACTACTTTAGTATTCGACAGTTCTCTGTAATGGAGGACAAATTCTTTGTCCTTCCGCTTTTCATCAATGCTTTGCCTTTTGGCGCAGACGCTAAAGCCGTAACGGACATGTACCGCTATAAAACTATGGCGATCACGCATGCACTACCACTCATCCCAATTTATGGGGATTGGAAGGGTACAGGTACGCCAATGATGACATTCGTGTCCAGGAATGGACAGTTGATGTCATATGATCTGTTCGACTCTGAAACAAACTATAACGCCACAGTGGCAGCGCAGTCCGGCTCTGGTAAGTCTTTCCTTACAAACTACCTGATTACCGCCTATCGGTCGGCAGGGGCCCAGGTTTGGGTAATTGACGTTGGTCGATCTTACGAGAAGCTGGCTAAGGCCTTCGATGGGGACTTCATCGAGTTTACGGAAGACGCAAACATCTGTCTGAACCCTTTCGAGCTGGTAAAAAGTTACAGCGAAGAAGAAGACGTGCTGATTGGTCTTCTCGCTGCAATGGCTGCACCCACTATTCCTCTCGACGACTATCAACTCTCAGGGCTGCGGCGTCATAGCGCTAAAGTCTGGGAAGAAAAGCACACAGACATGATGGTCGACGATGTGGCAAAAAGTTGCTTGTCGGATGATGACCAGCGTATTCAAGACATCGGCCACCAGTTGTACGCCTTCACAAGCAAGGGCACTTACGGCAAGTACTTCAACGGTAAAAATAACGTCGATTTCAAAAACCCCTTCACGGTCTTGGAGCTTGAAGAGCTCAAAGGTCGTAAGCACCTACAGCAGGTTGTTTTGCTTCAACTGATTTATCAGATTCAGCAGAACATGTACCTGGGTGCTCGCGACCGTCGCAAGATCGTAATCATCGACGAGGCTTGGTCATTGCTTACCGAAGGTGACGTGTCGAAATTCATTGAGCACGGCTATCGTCGTTTCCGCAAATACGGTGGTGCTGCAATTACTATTACTCAGTCGGTTAACGACCTGTACTCCAACTCGACAGGGCGTGCGATTGCAGAAAACTCGGCTAATACCTTCCTGCTCGGCCAAAAGGCGGATGCGATCAACCTGATTAAAAAGGAAGGTCGACTCTCTCTTTCCGATGGTGGCTTCAACCTTCTCAAGACGGTGCACACCATGCGAGGCCAGTACTCCGAGATCTTCTTTATGACAGAGCACGGCTCCGGTATTGGCAGGCTTACTGTGGATCCATTCAGCCTCCTGCTCTATTCCACAGCGCCAGATGATGTCCAGGCAATTAACAACTATCGGAATCAAGGGCTGAGCATGAATGAAGCGATCAACGCCGTGCTCCGTGATCGAAACGTACAAAAGGCGGCCGCGTAATGGAACTCTTACAGACAGTTGTGATTAGTGCTGTTTGCTCGATTGCTTCCGTATTCGCGTACGACCAGTTCCTCGCAGCTAAACCAACCCCTGTCGCAGTCGCTAATTACGACATGGCGCTATCGGTGATCGACGATCCGAATGAAGCACTCGCTGCGCTGCGATCGAACTCTTCGATCCTGGCGGCAGAGGGGTACGTTGTAATCGATTCCCGCGCGCTCTTGGGCTACCCAGGTGAAGTTGAGATTCCTCGGGAGGCTCTCGAGTCTGCCGCCCCCAAGGTGAAGGGGAACCAGGTACCACAAGGCGCTGCTGATGTCTTGGAGGGTGGGGATGAGTAAAGCGCAGAAGGGCTCGTATATGGCCTTTGCGCTTAAGGCCATACCGATAGCCCTGCTGGTCGGGGGGCTTGCGTACTACGCGAGCTCACGGTTTTCGCTGGGCATTGATCCGCAGGAAAACACCTGTCTCCCCTGGAGAGTCTTCGTGATCGACAAGCATGACGTTACTCCAGAAAGAGGAGCCATCTTCGCTTTCAAGGCGAAGGATCTTCGGCCCTTTTTCAAGGAAGGCACTCACATGATCAAAGTGATTGATGGTCTGCCTGGGGATCGAGTCAAAGTCACCCCTGAGCAAGTGTTGGTAAATGGAAAAGAGGTTGGTGAGGGGCTCCGTCTTTCCAAGCCATTGAAAAAGCCGGCGGGTCGGTTTGTTCGTGAGGAAATTGTTCCTGCGAATAAGTACTGGTTTATGGGTAAAACCCTGGACAGTTTTGATTCTCGGTATTGGGGTTACGTCCAGGAGAGTGACCTGATTGGGCGAGCGTATCCGATATGGTGAATTGCGGCCGTTTCGTCGCTTGTGCGATCGCTATGTGCCTGGCCGCTAGGGTTTTGGCAAATCCTGTTGAGCTTCCTCAGTTTGATGATGAAGTGAAGAAGGAGCTTTCAGCGCTCCAACAATCAACCCAGCAGCAGGTTGATTTTGTAATGAATAGCGGGGATTTGGAGTGGGCACGCGATCTTGAGAGGCAAGCTCAGAAAGCCGTAGTTGACAGTATCGAGCCTTCGAAGAAAGAGCCAGTACATCCGCTAGGAGAGGGTAGGCGAAAGCTGATATTCGTCTCTTGGTCCATGGGTGAGCACGAAATTAAAGATCTGCTCAAAGAATACGACGGGGAAACCGATGTGGGCTTGCTCTTCAGGGGCATCCCAGATGGCGTAAAGATGGTTGATGCACTTGCCAAAGTGCAGAAGCTGTCTCTTGACACAAAGTCTAGTGTGTCGGTGCTTCTTGATCCCGTTGCTTTTCAGAAGCACGCCATTTCCGTCGTCCCGGCCGTAGTGATTGAGGAGGGCGATGACGTCAAGGCAGTGGCCAAAGGTACTTCGTCGGTCACGCGGGTTGAAGAATCTCTGAAGTCTGGAAAAGGTGGTGACCTTGGCTTTGTTGGGCCCTCACTCGAGATTGCAGAGCGAGACC
Source organism: Pseudomonas sp. S4_EA_1b (assembly GCF_016307435.1). Taxonomy (NCBI): domain Bacteria; kingdom Pseudomonadati; phylum Pseudomonadota; class Gammaproteobacteria; order Pseudomonadales; family Pseudomonadaceae; genus Pseudomonas; species Pseudomonas sp. S4_EA_1b. The sequence goes on from NZ_JAEILC010000073.1 coordinate 16,841, forward strand.
TCATTGAGGTCATGAAGGAGAAGGCGGCCAAGCTGGATCCAGAGGAGCTCAAGCAGAAGGCAATGGCCAGGTACTGGAAAGGCCAGATGATGTTCGATCTTCCACATGCCGAAGAGGATCGTACAAGGCGTCTTGACCCAACTGTCACCGTGCAGCAAGACATGATCGCGCCGGATGGGACAGTCATCCATAGAGCTGGCGACAAGATAAATCCCCTGAGCATTCGCCCTTTCACTCAAAGAATGCTGGTCATTGACCCCTCGGTTCCAGAACAGGTGTCCCTCGCTAGGGAGCAGATCGAGACTTACGGAAAGTCCCAGACTGTCACACTGATTTTGTCATCAGTGGATGTAGAAGCTGGCTGGGACGATCTTCAGCGCATTCAGAGTGCAGTTGCTGCGCCTGCATACCTGCTGAAGTCTGACGTCAAGGACCGATTTGCAATTGAAAGAACACCATCAATTGTAACTGCCGACGGCCAGTCATTTTTTATCAAAGAGGTTTATGTCGGCCGGGGGCACGTCAATGATCAGGCTAGCGATACAGTCGATCCATGAAGCAAACCAGGAAATATGTGGACATGAGGTACTTGCACGCAAGGTCATCGATGGCGACCGTGTTGCTGCGCCTGGCATCTTTATGGCCGGCTCTAGCGGAGAGGACTGGTTCTCGCTGGATATGACGGTATACCGTCTCGTCGCTCAGAGTGCTGTGCTGGTTAAGGACCCTTGGCCTCTCTTCATTAATATGTCGCCAGAGACGCTCCAGGTTGAGGCCTGCTTCAACAGGGCGCTCAGTTTGGTTCGCGATATCGCAAAATCTCGTTCTGCTCCGACTGTTATTGAGATATCCGAAGAGTCTGATGTCACCGGTTCGCTTCTGGCTAAGCGCCTCTGCGATTTAAAGCAGGTTGGTGCTCTGGTGGCTATGGACGATTTCGGCGTTGGCTTTTCCAACCTCCAAAGGCTGGTCGAGCATGATTGGTCGTACTGCAAAATCGATCTGTATTCACTTGCGGCTGCGGATAACCTCGATTGGCTGATAGAAGCTAAAGTTCACTGCGATCAGCGTCGAATCGGGATCGTACTCGAGCGCTTTGAGTCCCAGGACTCGAAAGATCTACTGCAGCCTTTCCGAAATAGCCTTTATCAAGGCTACGCATTCTCGCGGCCGAAGCTGCTCAGCGAGAAAAGTTCAACTCCTCAACTTCCGGTTGGCCTGGGCTAGTCAATGAATATTTTCCGTAGATCCATTTTTATTCTGGCAATAGCACTGTTCCCTGCATTTTTTGCATCAGCCGAGGGAACAACTACCACTACGGACGCATTGGTTTGTAAGGATGCCGGCTTGTTCAGTGGGAAAATGTTCACTGACATTTGCTGGGCATGCATGTTCCCGATTCGTATCGCCGGGTTTTCTATCACTCCGGGCGAAGCGCCTTCAGGCGCTTCTAAGAAGGGCCTTTGCATGTGCCAAGACAATCTCGGCATGTACAAGCCAGGCATCGTTAACTCTATGTGGGAGCCTGCTCGACTCATCGAAGTAGTTCGTCAGCCTGGCTGTGCGATGTCTCTAGGCGGAGCAACCCTCCCGATTGGTGACAAGAGGTCATGGGGGACTCAATCCGATGCGGTTTCTGGGAATAACATCACCAAGGAAAAGATGTCGTTCTATCACCTCCATTACTACGCATTTCCGTTGCTTTCGATCTTGGAAATGTACATGCCAAAGCGGTGTTCGCCTGATGGCTATGCGGACTTTGACATTATCGAGCTAACTGAGTTGGACCCAACTTGGAATAACGACGAACTGGCCTTCTTTACTCACCCTGAATCCGCAGCTGTAGCTAATCCCCTGGCACAGGCCGCTTGTGCTGCAGATGCAGCGCTGGGTGTAGCTGGGGCTGAAGGCACTTCCGCGCTCTGGTGGTGCGCAGGAACTTGGGGAAGCATCTACCCAATGGCTGGGTCCACTGTACCAAACGATTTCGGCAGGACTACATCGCTGCTTGCTGCGCGCTCTATTGCGCAAATGCACCGCCGAGGAATGGCGCATCTCACAACGGGCGACGAGACGATCTGCCGAGGCATGATTTTCCCGACGATTCCTAAGTCGCAGTACAAGCTTGCGAGCTTTTTCCCGAGAGCAGAAACAAAGAGAGGACACTACATAGGCGCTCACCCAATGACGTGGCAGGGAGGGGAAGGGCGTGTAATTCCCGTTACTGGCGAAGACGCCATGTATGTAATGTTCCGTTGGAATGATTGCTGCAATACGATCGAGTGAGAGCGATGTTTAAGTTAAAACCTATTGTGTCTGCGGCTACTCTTTTCTTTTATTTCTATAGTAGTCTATTGCCAGCTTGGGCTGATGCAGTTTCTAGTTCAGCAGCCCAGGGGAACGCCGCGGCAAATGAAGCTTTGCAGAACTTCAGTGTGCCCAATGTTTCGGACGGGAAAATAATCTTCGGTGATTCTGGTTCTGCCCAGGAGATTAAGCTTAGCGATCTATTTCCGGGGGTTTCCTCCGGTGAATCCATAGAGCAGCTAGAAAATATTTATGGCAATGACCAGGAAACGCTCAGTATTGGTGGGCAGGCGAACGCGCGCCTAAAGGTTGAAGATTCATCAGAGGGTGATGCTTATCGTGTCTTGTTGGGCACGGCTCAGATGACGCGCCCGAACATAAAAAATGATCCGCTTTGGACAAATACTGACGAGGCCTTTAATAATCAGCCCACTTTTGAGAAAGAGTTTGCTGACTGCAAGGAAGAGAACACAGTAACCGAAACCACTACGAAAAGACATGTTTCTGACCTGAAGACGTGTGAAAAAATTAATGACCAAAGTGGTAAGGCAATATTGCGGCATGACTATGTCCCGAATCTGATTCGGTATAAGTCTGGCCCGACTAACATGCAGTCCTGTGGCAGGGGGTGCTTGGACGTTTGGATTGGTACAGTTGGCGATAACTATTGGTCGGGTAGCTGCACGATATATGAGCAGCAGATGGTATTTGAGGTAATGAACCCAGATGCCATTACGAAAGCATCCCTTACATATGCTAAGTGGGATGATTATATGCAGGTGTGGCTTGGCACTGACAAAGTCTGGGCTGGCCCTAATAATAATTTTCCTCCAGAGACCGCTGGTCCGTGCGAATTGAGTACTTCCTGGGCTCAGACACTTGACGTTGACATAACACAGTCGATCAAAAAAACTGGCGACATGCCCTTCAAAATCAGAACGTCTGTAACTGGTGCAGGCGAAGGGTACGCCAAGATAAGAATAAATTACGATCCAACTAAGCTTATCACTGAAGACAAGTGGCATGACGCTGATGCTCTAGCCAAGGCGAAAGCTATTGCAGATGGATATTGCTCTGAAAGCACTTATACCTGCACAAAAATGCCTTCGCTGGTTAACGGTTGCGCTGAAATTAACGGGTATACCGTTTGCGAAAGTGATTTTAAAAAATCCCCACTTCCTGATATTTCGCCCATGTGCCAGGAAGTCGCGATCGATGCGAAATGCGGCTTCTATAAGGGCGAAATGGAGTGCTACACCGATGCTCAGGGACAACAACAATGCCCCGAAAATAGTGATAAGGTTTGTGCTGTAAATCATAGCTTGAAAATTAGGGAAATTCCTTTTACAGCGAAAATCGCTACTGAAGACACTATCGACATTCATGAGGTCAATAGGATGACTATTGATTTCTTGGCTGGGACATACTCTGGTGGTCTTCTAAGAACAGACGGCAAGATTGACAAGGTAAGCTACGACGCTGTTTGTGGGAAGGATTCGAACGGCGCTGCCCTTCCAAATAAAATAGCTTTAATGCCTATTGAGCTTTGGACGGATCATAAGTATGCCCCGAATACATTGGGCACGTCCGATGTTAAAGTTGTCCAGATGCCAACTTGTGAGAATGGACTTAAGTTTGTTGTAGATATATCAGATACAACACATGGACGCTTGCAGTGGTTTTATGCTCATCAATTCAAATTTAAAGTTGTTCAGGTTGCATCGGAGTCCTGGGGGCCAAAATTTTGTATCGACGCTGCGAATAAAATTGCCAAAGGACAATGCTCGGAGGGAGGAACCCTAAAGGTAACCAAGGGGGTTTCGTCCGGATGTCTTCCTATTAACGGGATTGATATATGTCCCGGTGATGCGATGTACTATGCGTTGGCTCCTTCGCCAATACAAGGCATAGATAAGCTAGCTCTGAGTGTTCGTGTTGAAGGCTGTGTTGAAGGGGCAATCTCAACCAATACCTGCCAGAAATATGAAGAAGATAAGAGCTGCGGATTTATCTCCCAGAAGTGTGTTTCAGGCGCAGAAGGTGCCTCTGGTGAGTGCTATGTTAAAGAGGAAATCTGGGATTGCGGATATAGCGTAGACGTTCCTTCAACGGGTATTGAGACAAAGTATCAGTGTGACGGCCCAGTCCGATGCTTGGGAACAGAGTGCTACAATCCGGTTGATGAAAAGTCTTCAGATTTCGCCTATGCAGCGGCAGCACTACAGATTGCAATGTTTGCCGAGAATGATCTCGATTGTGGTGAAGAGTCCAGTGAGAACAATCGTGACTGCCGCATTTGGAAAGGTGAGGCAATGGAGTGCAAGAAGGCGGTCGGTGGGTGGGTGGACTGCTGTGAAGCCCCTGACGGCGTCTCCCTCATGGACTATGTCAACTTGACGATGAACACCCTCCAGTTGATGGAGAAGGCAGGGGTGATTGATAACGCCTCTATCATCGACGGGGCCTGGACCTATGGTAAGGAGATGATCGCATCTGCTTGGAACAGTGTATTCGCATCAGCTACGGATGCGGCCGCTGCAGAATTGACGAAAGAGGCAGCTCAAACCTGGGGTTTGGCAGCTATGAAACAGGCTCTAATGGATGCGGCTGCAAAATGGACTGCGGAGACCTTTGGTGCTGCGGCCGCGAACACAATTTTTGCAGCAGGAACGCTCGAGGGGGGCTCCACTGGTGCTGAATACGCGAGTACCAACGCGGCAACAGGTACTACGACTACAGCCGGCAATGCGACTTTTGCTCCGATGCTCGGAGCAGCGCTATCCGTGATCATGTGGGCCTACATGATCTACCAGATCGCCAACATTCTTGTGCAGATCATCTGGGAGTGTGAGGAAGAGGAGTTCATGCTCGGTGCGAAGAAGGAGACAAAAGTCTGTCATTTCGTTGGGTCGTACTGCGCTTCGAAATCGGCTTTCGGTTGCGTTGAGAAGCGCGAGGCTTATTGCTGCTTCAACTCACCTCTTGGGCGGATTATTCAGGAGCAAGCAAGGCCTCAGCTTGGCCAAGAATGGGGTGAGGCAGAAAACCCGCAATGCGAAGGCTTGAGAATCGAAGATCTTCCTAAGATTGATTGGTCGAAAATTGACATCTCTGAATGGGTTGGTCTTCTTGAGGTTACTGGACATTACCCAACTGTTGAGGGTATGGACATTGATAAGCTGACCGGAGAGGGGAGTGCCCTGAACATCAAAGGTGGTCGAGCGGACACCTTGGAGCGGAACGTAGGTCGACTTGATGGTCTTGACTTCGGCGACGCGCGTAAAGAGGCCGAAGACTCCATCCGTGCCACAGTAGGCCAATAGTATTAGAAGTTGGCAAAGGCGCCCCTCGGGGCGCCTTTTTTTTGGTGCGCCAGGCATGGCGCGTTGCGCGCAAGCGCAACCAGCTTGGCTGTGGTGGCCACGCTGGCGACTGGGAGGTGAAAGTCCT
>NZ_JAEILC010000074.1:0-42462 GCF_016307435.1 Pseudomonas sp. S4_EA_1b
ACGAAACCCGGGGCGATTCATGGTGCACGAGTGCTCGTTTTTCAGAACCTTTGAGTCCATGAACAGCGCTGGCATCAATTGCTGGGCAAATAACCCTGCCCTAAACAAGGGGATGAACGCATGAGCGGGTTCAAATCGCTGCTGACCGCATACCTTGCAGCACACCCGGATTTTCTGCCGCCGGCAGATGCTGGCGAGGAGGTTGCGTTCGAACGTGACGGCCTTGAGTGGAAGGTATCGGTGCGTAACGGGGGTGAGAACTTCGTTGTTACCGTTGATTGTGAAGATCTACTGGGTTGGCTTTGGCTCCAGCAGGCTGGGTGAAACGGCGCAGAGCATCTATTGCAACAATCTGATCAACCCATACCTGCTGAGTGTTCACTACCTGCAGGTCAAACATCGAGGATGCACATGAAGAATTTCCTTTTCAGCCTTGCAGTCCTGGCTTTCTTGGCGGGTTGCGACGCCGTGAACGAGGCAGCCACCAAGGTGATCCAGGAAAGCGGCCCCATGACCCTGGTTTTCCACCCTGGGTACAAGATGCTGGTCGACGGCAAACCATCCCCCATCTTCGGTACAGACGAGTGCCCCAAGGCTGATCCCTTCATGAAGGCGTTCTTTGGCCCAGATCCGGACGAGGGTGATAAATCCTGTGTGGTGGTTGCTCCTGAGACCAAATCGGTTGAGGTGCTGATCAGCAGCGCTGGCCGCCCGGTTAAGGAGACCTGGACTGTCGAGCGGAACAAGGATCTGACCACGCTTCGCCGGGCTGACGGCAGCTATGTCCTAGATGCCAATGAGCCACCGGCCGTCTGGTGAACCACATTCGCGAAGGAGCTTACCATGGGCATTCGCCTTGAGCTGTTGTGCATCAACTCGGAAGATCCAAGCACCGATGACTGCTACACCATCAACGAAAAGGGTGTTGGCGTTACAGCTGACGACTCCCAAGCCGATGTTTCCCGGCAGTACAAACTGCTGCAGGAGATGGCCCATAGGCACGGCTGGCGCTGGACAAAGCTCGCCCAGGGCCCTAAGGGATGGCTCTGCCCCAGCTGTGTCAAACTGTACGAAGAGCAGACCGGGCACGCACTGTCTGAGCCTGAGTCCAATTCCCAGAATGGGGTCATGACCGTCCCGCTTTCTACTGGCGAAATGGCACAGGTGGTCAAGCGTATGCACGACATGGGCTTAAGTGTCGAGTCGATCGCCGTGAAAACAGGAATGGCTCTCCGGAAGATCTGTCATCTGCTTGCTCTGGCCTGCCTGCCGCCAGAAGTATTTGAACTGTACAAGCGTGGTGAGGTGGCCGGTTCGATTGCTCTGAGACTGGTTTGCGTCTTGGGTGGAGATAAGGCCTCTGAACTCCTGAGAGAGCTACTTGAGAAGCATGGGGCTGTTGGCTTTTCTGATCATGGCGAGCGCCTTATAGCCGAGCTGACAAAGCGCATTGGCGTGACTCTGCCGCCTGAGGTTGCCGATTAAGATACAGCTACATTGACTCACGATAGGTAAGAATTGCGATGCTCAAGGCCCTCCCGCCCCAGGATGTGGACGACACTGAGAAGTACCCGGTGATCATAACCTTCGACAATGGCTCGGTATGGCTGAAGCGCCGCGGCAAGCCGACCAAGAAAGTTACAGCATGGTGGTGGGCTGGCATCGCAGCGATGCTCCTCATCCTGTTCAACCCGTTTTAGTTCAAGGAAAACGTAGATGGAACGTATCACCCTTCAGGGAGAGCCGATCGCAATGGACCCAGTTCAAGCAGGCCGGACTGCCCCAGAGTACCTGGTGGATTTTCTTGAGCAGCTTGGTGAAGTGTCGCTCGACAGCGAACAGCGGCAGGCTCTGCATGCTGTTGTTGAAGACCTGCCGGAAGGCGCGTCCTTGCGCGATCTGATTGAAGCGCTGAAGGCCAAGGAAGCAGCTGAGCTGGGCATCAGCCTGGAGCAGTACGAAGCACTCACCCCGTTGTTCCGAGCCCTCCAGGCTATGCAGGAGAAAGGCAATTTTTCGCACCTCTTTACCGATGGCTCGGACAAGTAATCGCCTGGGATCGGAATCACCCTCTTCCATGGCCAATACTATGACCCAGCCCAGCGACGAGCCCCCTCTCGCGGAAGGCCATTGGCTGCCGACAGCTACGGTGGCGAATACCAGCACCGGCGCCATTAGCTGGCAAGGAATCCCCAGGCGGGCCTATTCCGCAATGGTCGGGGCAAAGTGCGTCGGGAAGGTCCGCTATTACCCCGCCCATAAGCATTGGCGAGCCACGCTTGAGGGCTGGGTCTGGATCGTTACACCCGAAATGGGTGCCGCCCGCTTCAGGCTCAAGGAAACACCCGTCAAGCACTTCAAGTCCAGAGCAGAGGCCCAGTCGGCCATCGAGCGGGCCTGGGCCCTACCCCGGCATCCAGCCTAAGCGCTGCCATCTGCTGACAACCGAAGTACCTTCGACCAGCAGCCTCACCTCCCCATACAACAAAAAGCCCGCAGTTAAGCGGGCTTTTTAGCTGTTAGTGTCCATACAGCTCCGGACATTACTCATCGAGCTCCGGACGTAGCGCTTGCAGCTCCGGACGTTTGGTGAGGGCAACGACAACCATCGCGGACACGACGTCACTGCAGCAATCGCAGCTGTGCGCACCTGGTGAGGCTGCCCCCTCCTCCGCTGATCGCCACCGGCCGCATTCAACCGACTTCAGGTCATCCAGATCCAGCATGCCGTGGAGGTTTACCAGGTGGTCCAGGATGTCCTCAACCGGCGCCTTCTCCATCCAGGACTCCAGATCCACCTGGTGCTGGTGCATGACCTGCTCATTCGTCATTGGCAGGGCTCGGCTTCCGAGAGCTGGGCGGAGCGTCTTGAGCTCAGGCCGCGGCCCCAGCCCGATCGTCATCCAGGCAAGGACGAAGTCATTGCATTTCTCACAGTGGTGAGCCGCTCCCCACTTGTCCCCGCGAGACCGATACCAGCGGCCGCAGGGGATCGTATCGAGGTCACCTGCCTCCAGCTTTCCCCCATGCAGGGCAGCAAGGTACCGCAGGATGTCTTCTGCAGGAGCTTCCTGTATCCAGGACTCCAGCATCTCGTAGTGTGCAAATTTTCGCTGCGAAAGGATGGCAGGGCGTGGGATGGCTTGGGTCGTCATAGAACTATCCAGGGGAGAAGAACTAGGCCGAGTATGCGGCCGTGGCAGGCAGGGCTAATGCCCCAACTGCTCCCTGGATAGGGATTCTTTCCGCTCCGGTGCAAGATGCCGGAGCCGGCTGAGAGAACGAAGGATCTTCGTCCAATGCGTGGCGGGGCCGCCAGTCTAGATCTTGATGTGCCCGCCCTTGATCTGCTCGAGCACGCGCTGCTTCATTGCCCCGTGAAGGCGGTTCAGTACCACCCCCAGCAGATCTTTCTTGGCCAGCTCCTGTTGAGCCAGGAACAGGTTCTTGCGGCCAGGCTCCTCGGCGATGTTTGCAGCTGTACGCTCCTCGAGCTCTACCAACGCTTCATGCAGCGCCAGCAGCGTCGCATCGAATGGATCCACACCAGGAACCACCCGCTTCTTGTTGGCCAGCAACCAGGCACGCTCAGCCTCGGTGAAGCGCTGATCCTCAATGATCGCGCGGAAGTCCTCTTCCTTCGGAGCAATCGGGAATGGCTGAGGGCAGATTCGGCGGCTCGCCACGTCATCAACGATTTGCTCGAGGTCTTTCGATGAGCACGAGGGACACAACCGGAGCCCGCCGATGCCGCGGGCCTGGCGGCGCTCCTCGGATGAGGCTGAAAGGTAAAAATCGACGCAGCACTGGGGGAAACCGAACAGCTTCGCCAGCACCTGGTCAGCAAACTCTGGTGTCGTGGTCATGGTCAGCAGCCGAAAGCACGTTCTGCAGCGACTTCAGCGGCCATTTCGGCATCCAGCTGCGCATTGATGCGCGCCTCACGGCGCTCCAGGACCAGCTGGCGCTTCTCGCCAAAGGACATGGCTGCCACATTCGGGACCTTCACACGACCCAGGCCATCGCACTCTGTACAAGGCACGTCGTAGGCACCAGTCATGTAGGCCTGCTGCTCGTCGACGTGCATGTCGTGCCACTCACTGGAGGTGAAGCCATTCGAAAACGCGGGGTTATCGACAGTGCTTTCGCCGTCGCAGCAGGGGCAGATAATCCATTTGTGCTTCTTCATGGCGTTGTCCTTCGGTTTCATCTAGGCCAAGTTTCCCACTGACCTTCTGAAGAGCAAACCAGCGCAACCATCCGCTAGCCACCCTGTTGGAACTGGCCCCTCATCAGGGGCTCAATAGACCATTCCTGACCAGCTGCACTGCAGCATCATTACCTCGTCGCCAGGCTAACACCTGGCAACCATTGAGGGAGCCGGAACCCGTAAGGGCCGGAAGTCGCAAATCTTCGTCTCCATAGGTGAAGCTCCTAGACTGGGACTCCCTCAATGCTTATCTACCCTCTGGTGCTGCGACAGTGCCCTGAGCTACGCCTGTAGCCTCTCGAAACGCCTTCAAGCCTTCTTCTGTCATCACGCATACCCACTTGCCAAGCTTTGGGTACGGCATGGCCCAGCCTTTTCGATATAGCGCCCGGATTGCTGGGATGTGTTGGCGCCCAGTGATGATTTCCGGATGTTCCGGACTGAACTGTTCCAGGTCGTACGGCAACCAGGCCAACGGGTAATTTCTCGCCAGGAAGCGCATTACCGTCAGCTGGGCAGGTGTGGGCTTGCTCACCGGTGACCGCCTTATTTTTCAGGCAAGCGACGCTTTGGACTTACTGGCCAGCCATGCCTGGCGCTTCGCCAGAGCATCACCGCCGACAACAAGAGCCTCCCACCGATATCCCGAACGCTGCGCCCATGCGGCAGTGCAGGAACCTTCCAGGATCATCTGTTCGATGGTTACGGGCTTTTCCATTCGTTCATTCCTCGCCGGCGGCGCCGGTTCACGTGTGGGCTCCAACATAGCGGCGCCGGATCTAACAGCGGCCGTCGGGCAGCACTATGGTCAATGTTCGACTTTCTCAGGCTCCGCCTTGGCCGCATACCAAGGCTCGTAGTAGCTCATTGGGAGGATCTCAATGCTCGCTGGCTCGCCGGTCTTTGCGGAAATGCGCTGCACTGCCTTGAACACGATGTCGACAGCCAGGTGGTGCGCCTTGCGCATGCCGTCTGGTGTCGTCGGCAGCCCGGTGTCATGAATCATCCAGTAAGTGCCGACGATGTTGCCCCGGATGATCAGCAGGCATGTTGCCCTCCTGGGGTGGACATCAACCTCAATCTTCAGGTACCCGGCGAAGGTCTCCTTACCCAGCCGTTTCCGGTTGGCCTGGATGTCTTCATGCTCTTTCACCAGAGCATTGATGAAGCGGGTTTTCGTCAGTCGATCGTCCATACGCCACGTCCACTTTGCGAGCCTTCAACAGGGGAGGTTCCGCCCTTTGGTAACTGACCCTCTTAGAGGGTCCAACTCAGCTTCCCAGGACGCCCGATGTTGGCAAACTTGCCACATCGCCGGGCTCACGCCTGGTGATCATTGAGGGAGCCGGTACCCGTAAGGGCCGGAAAGCATTCGCATCTCATTCACGGGAAGCCTCGGGCTTAAGGACTCCCTCAATGTCTTTCCCACCTACTCGACCAACTCCAGGTTGCCGGCCATCGCGTTGTCGATGCATTCGCGCTTGGTGCTCCCCTCGGCGATGTAATAGCCACCTACGGCTTTAAGCCCAGCGGCCTCTGCCGCCATCGGGCCCATCCAGATTCGAAGATAGCCCTCTCCAAACTCAGGTTCTTTCAGCAGCACCCAATCCAGGCGCTCGATGTCGGTATGTTCTGCCATCGTTTGAACTGCCATTTCTCAGTTATGAGCCCGTTTCAAGGCTGATTCCACGGGTTGATAATCGGCACACCAGTGAACTCGAAGTCCCGCACATTCCGCGTCACGACTGACATGCCGTGAACTAGCGCAGTAGCGGCGATGAGTGCATCACGCTCACTTCGTGGATCAGGGACATGAAGCTGTGCGCACCGGCGAGCTACAGAGGTGTCGACTGCCAGGATGCGGCCAGCGAAGCCAGGGAGGACATGCTGGTCCAGCCACGAGCGAAGAATCGCACCCTGAGCCACATCTTTTCGCTCGCACTGCAGCACGCCTTGCTCGATCTCCAGCACGGATATGGCTGAGATGTAGAGCTCTCCCGCCTGCACACCCTGGGCCCATGCAATGACCCCAGCGTCTGCCCTGCCCTGCTTAGCCTTCCGGAGCTCAGAGACAATGTTGGTATCCAGCAAATACATCAGCTGAGATCCACCGGCTTGGACTGAATCACCACGCGAGGAGGCTCAAACTCAACCTCACCACCCTCAGGCATCGCCAGAATGTCGATGATACTGGGCTGGGTACTGGTCAACCGCTGGTACTCCTCAATGCTGAGCAGCACATGCGCGGGCTTGCCGCGATCAGTAATGAACACCGGGCCGCTCAGCGCAGCCTTTTTGGCTCCGCTGGTGTCTTGGTTGAACTCGCGACTGGATACGGTAGTAGTCATGCTCCTGCCCTCACGCACTCAATGTAGCCATGTTACTACATTCGACCTCGGCTTCAAGCAGGGCCACCATAGGCATCAGGCGCCGGCTTCGTCCTTAGCATGCTCTAGGACACACGCCATCAAGTAGGTGACCCCATCCGGGATGTGCGAGAAGGAGGCACTTTTGTTGGCCGGGACCATCCAGCGCTTGGTCGCTGCCGCAATGGCGTCCGGAAGACTTTGTCCTTCGTGAAGGAAGTTACCCACCTCGTCTGCAAAGTAACGTCCGTCTTTGCTGTCGAGGAAAGCACGCACGACCTCACCTGGCTGTTTGGTTGCCTCAGTGATGAGGCCCATAGCCAACACCCAGGCATCTGGCGCTTTAACCTCTGGGTTCTCTGAGTCCGAAATGGTCCCCCAGAAACCCCATTGCGGATTTTCGGTCGGGAGGACTTCGTTATCGGTCGACATGGTTCAGCACCTGGGTTGTGGGTTCTTGATGTTGAGGATGTTCGCACGCCAGCTCTGAACTGCAACTATGGCGGCCCTACTCCCACCTTGCGCTTTCGACGGCTCCGCTAACCTGGCTCCACTGAGAAACAGTATGGGTAACGAGACATGCATAGCGAGAAAGCGGGTGCAGCCACAGCTGCAAATTCAGCATCTGGCGTGACCGAAGAACAGGCGGAAGTAGTGGCGTACATGTTCATCAAGCCGGACGGCAAACTCATGATGGACGCGGTTCGCCACAAGCCGTCTCAGCCAGCTGAAGCAGTTATGACCGTCAAACAGCACAAGCGCATCGTCGCCACCCAGACTGAATCCCTCCGCTCCCAGGTGGTCGAGCTCAGATCGCTTATTGTGGACATCGGCGTGGATAAGGGCGCCTTGAGCATCAGCGCCAGGCTTATCGAACGCATGGAGGCTGCCTTGCTGGTTCCGATCCCTCGTTTGTCCCAGACTGGAACTGCTCAAGAGCACGCATGAGGCAACGCCTCTCACCTGATCTTGAGGTAATTCCGCGCGCTTCTACGGATTTTGAGCTTGCGCTTCTACGGCCTTCGGGAAAATGGCACTCAGATCGCCACTGACGGCAACTGAGGACATCCCCATGCAAACTACCGTTGAAGCCACCCAGGCTCTGAAAGACTCCGGCTTCAAGTTTCCTCACGAGCTGGGGCTGTTCCGTCATCCCATGCTGAACGACGAGGGCAACACTGTTGACCCTGTCACCCTCGGCTTCACCATCATCGGCACCGGCGGCGGGTGCGAAGCCCTGGAGCTCGCGGTGGGCGAGTTCCTCATCTGGATCACCGCGGATGACGGCTGCTCCACACCTGCTGAAGCGGAATGGGCAGAAAGCCTGATCGGCATCTATCGCGCTGCCGATCGGGAAGAGGTTGCGATGCTCACCGGCCTGCAATGGCTGGAGGTGGTGGGCTCGTTGGTCAACTCCATCCCCACTGACCAGGATTTGGACAACAAGACCCTCGCCGAGCTCTCGGCCTGGTACGTCGATCGCGTGGGTTACGATCCACTGAAGGATGATCCGGACCTCGACCCTGACACCTTCCGTGCTGACTGCAAGGAATATGCGCTGATCGAGCGCTGCGGCGGCCTCGATAGCGACGCCTACCGGATGATCGAAGCGAGCCGGCAAGACTCGAACGACCAATAAAGACATCAGGCATTGCGCCGGCCGGCTCTCAACGGGGGAGCCGCATAGCTCAAGGGAATCGCGTTATGAAAAAGACTCGCATGGTCGAGATCGAAGAAACTTTCTGCGACATCTGTGGGGAGAAGTGCGGCAACCACACGGTCTTCACCGACGCTAATGGGCATGAGCAGCATGGCTGCCATGAGTACAACGAAAAGCTGGGCAAGCTCTGTCGCGACGTGCTGAACGACCAGATTGTCGCTGCAGCCATCGCCCGTCGGCACAAAACCGCAGAAAACTAACGTCTCAAGGTTGTGCTTTTGTGGCCTGTGAGAGAATGCAGGCATATGGAGGGAATGCCCCGGCAACCCTCCTCTCCCCAATACTGTGAGGACTCCATCGCTATGGATATCAACGCCCAACTCGACGCTGCCGGCCTTCAAGTAGTCAGCGGGAACATGCGCCTTCAAGCAGCGCTGAGCGCAGGGATTGCCGTCGAAGCTACAGACGACCAGGGCAACCATTTCCGCATTTCTCTCCAGGGGGCACAGGTGAGCGTCGAAAAGCTGGAGAAGCCGAGCAGCCAGGGGCTCGCCTCTGTGCTTGTGAGAAGTATCCAGGGCGGCACCAATGCCACTGAAGTACCGCAGATTCCCGTCAGCTCTCTAACGCCGTGCCCGGCCAGCGCCCGGCTGAACACGTTCTCCTTCAGGGCTGAGGGGGAGAATGATGTCGTGCAGTTCTTGGCAGCCGCAGAGGCTCATGGCTTAACCGTCCAAGGCAACGGCACTGTGCGCCCCGACGCCGATGGCCTACCAGACGTCGACGTCGAGATCCAAACCAGCGCGACCCTCGAGCAGCTACAGGACGTCCTGCGCAATCTGGAAGATTCCCACGTGATGCTCCAGACCCTGCGCCAGCTCCCCCTGGATATCAACTCACTCGAGCGGGACTACGACCTGCACTGATCGCTGATCAGACGCCCAAGCGAACTGTTACGGAAGAAACATGGCCACCACGACTCCTACCCAGAAAGCTACCGACAACTGGACGCCGATTTACACCCGTTGGCGTCATGGCGGCTGGTACGTGCGGAACACCATCTATCCAGGCGGCTCTAGTGGCTGCGTCAGCCGCAACTACGAAGACGGCAAGTGGCGAATCGTCTGCGATAGCCGCCGGAAGAACCTGCACGAGGAGGGCGATTTCACGTATCCCACTCGGGATGCTGCTGCTCGAGCAGAACGGGATCTGGTGGCCCAGGGCGTCATTGGTGCTACCCGATAGATCATTGGCTGCAGCACCAGCACTCCGAAGCTCTGCCTCTCAAAGGCCTGCTCTACGCGGGCCCACTTCCGAAGCGCTTGGATACTTGCAGATCCTGCCACGCCTGGATAATGGATCTCAGCAGTTACTCAACCTACTGATGAGGCCCCACCCCATGAACAGTGCTACCCGCGCGCAATCCGATCAGTCCCTTCTTGGCTTCGCCCTCAAAGTGAACGAGTTCAGCCGCTGCAAGGTGTATGACTTCGCGGATGGCTCGTTCCTGACTGTTTGGGATAGCGGCCGCACCGAAGTGAACGCAGTAAATCCGTAAAGACATCAACAGGGACGCACCAACATGCTGATCGAGTTGAGCGAATCTGAAGTGTGTTTTATCAGACAAGCTGCAAGGGAGTACCGGACCGTAGCTCCCGAGCATGTCGCCGCGGATCCTGGAAAGCTTGAGCGCTGGCGAGAAGAGCGCGAGCTCTACGAATCGGATCGAATGAGTGTCGACCGTAAAATGACCGACGTTTTAGCGGCAACCGTAGGGTAATCCCAAGCAAGTTCCTGAGAAGTCTATACCGCCAGCAGTCGCTGGCGGTCTCGTTTCCAATCGACTATGGCCTGCGGACACCCTTGACCATGTTCTTCGCGGCCTGTTTGGAAATTCCGAGTTGTTGAGCGACCGCCTCTAAAGCCCTGTCATCCATCATCTTCTTGAACTCGGGCGAAAGGTTCTCCAACGCTTGCCCGATGTTCTCGAGAAGAGGACGCACCATCTGCAGTCCATGAAGGCCTCTGGCGCCTCCATACTGCACTGCCATGGTGGTAACCATGGCCACAGCACCGAATGGCGACAAGCCAATCCCTTCAAGCTCTTCGAATATCAGGCTGACTGAATGTTGAGCCTTGCGCATGGACTCGGGGCTGAGCTTCATATCGCTGTCAAAATGCGCTTTCGTATGAGAGAGGGGCGAATAGTCCATGGCTATTTGAGACGCGATGACATTCGAACGAATCGCTATCAGCGCCCCCTCTTCCGACATTGCCCGATCAGCAATTAACTCATCCGTCGCGTCTGGATAGTTCTCTTTTATCTGCTTTACGGCGGTTGCCGAGAGCTTGGCCGGATAGAGGTCGTGCAAGATTGCCAACGATGCGAGACACATCCCCAAAGCTGCCTCGACTGGGTTTTCATCCACGATGTCCTCGACGCGCTCCAATATTTCCTCTTTCAACACAGTTGCTTCTGGCAAACCAAACATTTGGGGATCCTCGCTTTCCCTGGCTATGCGGTGCGCATAGAGACAAGCCGATACTAGTCCAACGATAAGCATGGCACTTGCGCTTTATCGGATCCGTGGAGAATAGCTTTCAAAGGGGGCAACAAGGGCAGCAAGCCCACCAGGCTCCCGACCAGATCCTAGACGTTCAGAAGGCGGCAGCGGCCATAACAGCTGGGCCAAGGCGAGAGCCGAAGGCCTGGACGCACCGAAAGGTGCCGACGCGGGGTGAGCAGAGTGTGCCCCGGACCTTGAGCTAAACCGGTCCATAAAACAGCTGCAGGTACTGATGGCTCCGCGGTTAGAACTACTTCCAGCAATGGGGGCACAGGCTAACCACCTCCACCGCCTCTGGCGGTCCTTCCTGGGAACAGGAAGTCTCCCTGGTAAGGGAGAGGGGCCAGGCGATACCCGCTGCCAGCGTAACTGGCACAGAATCCCCAAGCCCGGCCTAGTGCCGGGCTTTCTGTTTTCCCGCAGAAAAGCGCCTGCGCCAGCTAGGGCTGTGCCAGGCTGCGACTCAAGCCCATCACTGGCTTTCGGTCAGTACTTCTCCAGAAGGACCTTCTGGCACTCTGGTGTAGGTCTTACCGGCCAGGACCCTCCGGACCTGGTCAGCGTTCTTCGCCCCTACCCTGGCCATGATTTCATCTGCAGGAACACCTCCCTGCCCCAGGCTACGGATCAGCATGACTTGTTCAACGGAAAGGCGCCCTTCCGGCCCGCAGATGACCTTCATGGCGTATTCCGGGTCATTCCACTGCTCAGCCACCCAAGGCGCTGGCAGGCCCTTCCTGGGATGCTCTCGCAGCCAGGCCTCCAGCGTGCGCTCCACCTCTTCTGGCCAGGGAACCACGTTCTTCCCTAGGATGCGGTGCTTGTGGAGGTATTCGATGCCCGCCTTGCCGCCAGGGATCATGTTCAGCAGGCGCTGATCATCCCAGTGGCCAGCTACAAACACCTCCTCGAGGTCCTGCAGCTCATCCAGCGTGCTGGCGACGCCCATCACCTTGTGATGCACATAGGTGAGCTGTTGAGCCTCCTGGCGCTCCCGGTAGGCCCGGTGGAACTTGAGCGGCGATCCGCGGTTGATGGCAGCCCGGTGCTCTCCCCAGCGCTTCTGCCAGTCCCTGCTGGTGATCCCGACGTAGAACAGGCCATCTATAGGGTATTCGTGGCCGGCGCCGAAGATGTGCTGGTACAGAGTGAACCGATGGCGCAGGAAACGCTTAGCCGTTGGCGCGAGGATCATCGCGAGCGGGATGGAGAACAGCTGCGCCGGTGTAGCCGCGGTGTTCGCCTCTTGCGTGAGCGCCTGCATGATGCCGTTGCCCCCGCTGGCCGGCTCCCGGAGCATCTGCCTCGCAACCTTGACGTCATGCGCAGCTGTGAGCTTCGGATCCGTCACCACCTCCAGCTGCAGCAAGGGCTGCATTGCCAACTCTTCCACCGGGCCGGACTCACTCACCAGCCTATGGCCTGGCCTAACCTGCTGCGGCTGACCGGGGAAGTAGCTCCACTGACCGTTGCGCTGCAGCGCCACCAGGTGGATCACCGGGAAGTAGAGCCCTCCCCGAAAGACAGCAAGGGGGTTGCTGATTAGGGCTTTGTACCCAGGATGCTCGCGCGAGATGGTCTCTAGGGCTTCGTCAAAAGCCCGGTAGTGCTTGAAAATCTCCTTTGGAGCGAATCGTCTCAGGGCATCCTTGTCGAGCATTGCATCACCTGTTGCCAGCAGCCTGGAGAGAAAGCCCCCGAGATTAGCCTATCCAGGGGCGAAGACGGGTTATCGTAGCTCCGCCACACTCAGCCGGCACCAGGAGACCGACGATGCATGACACCGCAGCACAGAGCGATATCCCCAATGAAGAGCTTGACCCGGTCATGGCGTTGCTCCACCAGGCCAAGCTGCTGGCGCGGCAGTACTACGAGCTGACGACCAAACCGCTCGGTGTCACAGGTGAAATCGCTGAGTACGAGGCTGCCCGCATCCTGGGCCTCACCTTGCACCCGGCACGGACAGCCGGCTATGACGCCACCGAGGTGCGCGACGGAAAACCCTACAAGATCCAGATCAAGGGCCGGTGCATCACCAAGCAAAATACCCGCAGCGCCGGCCGGCTTGGTTCGATCAACCTCAAGCAGGAGTTCGACGGGGTGATGCTGGTGCTGCTCGACCACGAATTCAACGCTTTCGCGATCTACGAGGCTCCCCGCAGCCTGTGCGAGGAGATGATCATGGCCGAAGGCTCGGTAGCGAGAAACGTGAGGGGCTCTTTGGCCATCAGCCAGTTCAAATCGCGCGGCACGCTCCGCTGGTCACGCCCACAGCACGGATAAGCCCCCTGCCCCTGGGCATCCCCTTCGACCAATATTTCTTCTGAGGTAAAGCCCTCCAATGACCGAACTGTTCACAGCCGAAGACGGCCTTTGCTACAGCATCACGATCGACGACGACGGGCAAGAAATCACCATCGAACGCGATGGTAAGAAGGTGGGCTCCATCAGCCTGGATTTCCATAGCGGTGAGTCCTGGGACAACAGCCCCGACCGGTACCACATCACAGACCTGTCGCTTGAGCAGTGCAAAGGGAAAGGCATTGGTCAGCGCTGCCTGGAGCTCCACATCGAAGAGTTCGGGATGAAGCTCACCGCTGGCGTGGCTGGCAGGGGGGAAGCACCGGACGGCAGCCAACTCATCCGCGATGGCATTGGGTTTATCAAGCGCATGCGCGAAAAGGGGATCGTCTGCCCCTCTGAGTTCGATTTTGATCGCCCAGAGTGGGACGAAGACTGACAAAGCGGACTGACAGGGCGAGTTGCTTATCTGTGGCGAATGGTACGGTGTAGCCATCCGCAACAAGGGATTTAGGTGATCGTGCAGTCAGGCCTTTCCATTGTCGGTGCCATCCCGATCAGAGCAGCTGTCCTGGAGCACCGGTTTGCCCTAGAAGGGCTTGCAGCCATTGCAGTTGCCAGCGAAGAAGAGGACCCGCGCAAGCGGGTAATTGGCACATCTAACCAGTCTGATGTCGTCGAGCTGTACGGCTGGGCCCAGGACATAACCCGTCACCGCGACAACTCTGGGTGGATCTATGGTGTCTGCCTCAATCCAGGTAGAACGCGCCTATTCGCTACTGATGAGCGAACTCCAACCCCTGGGGAGACGCTTGAGGTTGAGCTGTCGGCCGGTACGGTGTTCCGCCTGGACGATTACTTTACCCACTGGACTCAAGACAGCGGCCCGCGCCTGGCGGCATTCATCGGCCCCTTTGCGCAGCCCTGCGACGGTCTGGCATTGGCCAAGCTTCGGAATGCCATTGAGCAGCTCGCTGAGGGCGTATACAGCCTGGCCCCAAGAGTATCTGGAGGTTTTCGGGTGCTGCTAGCCGATGAGTGCTGGGCAACGCACGACTATGAATCCCGCAGCCTGATGCTATTGGCAGATGCGAAAGCCTCCAATGCGGACATCCTCTGCTGCGCGGAGTGCGATAAGCCTGCAGCTATCATCGACCATTACTGGCCCTACGAGCAGTCTGCCAACCGCTGCTACGACTGCAAGTAGAGCTTTCAGGCCGGCTCTGCTGCCGCTATTGGTCCACGACGGGGTTCCGAATTACCGGCCTGGGCTCGTCTTGGGAATGTACTTTGTCGCTACTGACACCGGCAGACAGGCAACCCGCGCTAGGCCCTGGATATCTGCAACACACCGGAATTCTGGAGAACACACGAATGAAGATACTGACCAGTGCGCTGATTTTCTTTGGAACTGCAGTTGCTTTTGCCTTGGCCGCGAGCTTCGTTGCCATCACACCAAGCACCAGGGCAATGGCATTCATGGCGGGCGCTTTGGTGGGGATTGGCCTTGTTGCAATTGACCACAACCACACCGTCGGCTCCGCAGCCAGTGAAGCCGCTGATTCCCCTCGCGAAAGATTACTGCCAGGACTGCTTCGTTCGCTGAAAGTCATTTTCGTTGGGACGAAATCCTAGGAATCACCCAATTGAGAAACTTCGACCCGCAAATCAGCGATGCTTGGCCCTGCTGGCGATCCGCTTTCTTCTCTTTGATGCCCTCTTGTCGAGCACATTCGCCGCTGAATCAAGTGCCCGAGCAAGCCAGTAAAGCGGCCAATGCAGCAGCATGCTGATACGTTCGGCGCGATAGCTCAGCTTAATCACATCGTTGGCGAGTCTTCGAAGATTCAAATTGGCTTCCGATGGTTTGCTTCAGGCTTGAGCGGTTGAGAGGATGGTGCAGATAGGCGATGATCGCCCGCCAGCGCTTCCGGTCGACCTGTCACTCCGTGATGACAATCACCCAGAAACGACAAACCCGCCACTTGGGCGGGTTTATCTGAATTGGTGGCGCCCGATTTCTCGGATGCCATGCTACGAACCTAGCGTCATCACCGGTATGGTGTTCGGGAGAGGACAACCCCTAGGGCGGCCCGATCATCATACTCACATACTCATTTTTGATCAACTTGTCCGCACCTCATGAACTGGAACGAACTGGAAAGGCACTTCTCTACGGCACGGCTTGGCCGCTTCAGCGTCGCCCGGAATGGCGACAAGACCCGCGCAGCTTCGGACTACACGCATAACATCCTGCTGGCCGAAGCGATGATGCCGATGCTCAATATCCTTGAGATCTCGCTTCGAAACGGCATCCATCGCAGCCTGACCGCCAAGTACGGCCGGGCCGACTGGTGGGCGGCCTGGTCCCAGGATCCAGCCTACGCCTGGCAGACAAGAGAGGTGCAAAGCGCGATCGGCAAGCTGACCCGGCGAAAGGAACAGCAGCACCCTGACAAAATCGTCGCCGAGCTGACCTTCGGCTTCTGGGTGTCACTCTTCAACAGCCAGTACCAGCTCTCCCTCTGGAAGAACCTGCGCCTGGTCTTCGGGCAGTGCCCCAAGCCCACCCGGCAGCGCCACAACATCTCCACAGCGCTCAACCAGATCCGCGACCTTCGCAACCGCGTATTCCACCACGAGCCCCTGCTCTGGCTCTCTCCTGACCTCCAGACCCAGCATGCAGTAGGTGTCCAGATCCTCGGCTGGATTGACCCGGCCCTGACCAACTGGCTTGGCCAGCGCGATCGCCTCCCCGGTCACTGGCAGGGATGGCTGGCTTCGTAGCTGGCATTTCTACCAGCAGGCCTTGCGCCTTCCGGGACTGTGAGAAAATCCTGGCATCGTGTGGGTCTCGGCGTCATGCCGGCACCCAGCCACACACAAACTCGGAAGAAACCGCCGTGAGCTCCACTGACGATTTTCCTCGTATCGCAGCCCCCTGCCCTGGTTGTCCGTGGCGGGTGGGGAAGGATGCGACAGACATTCCCCATTTCTCTATGGCCAAGGCTGAGTCGCTTGCCAAGACCAGCCCCTGCGAAAAAGGCTATGGCCCCTCTTTCACAGACGACATGTTTGCCTGTCACCAGTCGAAGGTAGGTGAAGAATTTGCTTGTGCCGGCTGGCTCGCGTCAGTAGGCCACGCGCATCCGCGCGTTCGCCTGGCCCTCATGCAAGGACGTCTACCTGAATCAGCCCTGGCACCGGGCAAAGACTGGCCAGAGTTGCACTCGACCTTCCAGGAGGTCATCGAGAAGCTCCGGGCGACAGCGCCTGAATCGCATAGCTGATCACTACCGATCAGCACCAGCACAAGGGTCAGTTCTGACCTTGCATCTTCTGGATGCATGAGAAAATGCCGGCATTGAGACTGAAACCTGAACCGAGGGTGTCACTTTGAAGCGTACGAACACATTCAAAAGCCAGATGCTTGGCTTCTACTTCAGCATCAACGACCTCCGCATCCCGGCAGATGGCGACATTCCTGACGATCAGTTCAAAGCAGCCGACGCTATCAACCACAAGGCTTACGAACTGCTCGAGCAGTCCTTGCCGAAATCCAGCGTCTGGCTGAAGCAGGATGAGCACAACCCTGAAATCACCTATACCCCGTACGAAGTGTGCGAGGAGTCGCTGGAGATGGAAGAGTTCGATGGCCAGGCGGCCTTCAACTTCTGGATCTTCAGCCATCACCGCATCGACGATGCCACCGCGGCCGCTTTCCAGGCTGAAGTCGCTGCAGCCTACGCCCGTGCAGCTACCGATCTCGGCGGTACCGCCCAATTCCTTCGCATGGAGTCGGTTGTCACCGAGGAAGTTGCAACCACGACCGTGATTGACCTGGTGCGTCAGCCCCAGCAGTCCTAAGGAACCCACTCCGATGAGTACCTGGATTAAATGCACCGACCGCCTGCCCGAGTGCCCGCACGAATGCACCACCGATGACACGATGGTGTCGCATACCGTGCTGGTCACCGATGAACGCGACCCGACTTCGCTTGGCATGGCGCATATGCGCGAGGATGGAACGTGGAAGCTTTACGGCGGCGACCACGACTTTATGCACCCGGAGCAGGTGACGCACTGGCAGCCGCTGCCTAGGTCGCCGTTCTATGATAAGCCGGCAAAGCCCGCCGACTGTGCATAACGATGAAGGAAGGGAGTTCGTGATGTTTTTCAGCCTCGGTAAGGGTCGCAGCGGCCCACTTCTGCTTATCGCCCTGGGCGCTGCCGCTGCTGCCTTTGGGCTTGTTGGCCTTCCGCTGGTACTGGCCTACGCCACTGCGATGGACCCCGAACAGGATGCCATCGCCATCTCCCTGGCTGGCAACCTGGCCGGCTTGGCAAGGATGGTCACCTACGCATCCGTGCCTCTGTTCTCCATTGCTGGCTTTTTGTCGCCTATCCGCAAGCGCCAGCAAGGATCCCTGTTGCTTTCCTGCCTTGGCGCAGCCCTCTGCTTGTTCGCTCTCGTTCTCTTTGGATACGCAGGCGCCATGTACACCATTGATAGCACTTCCCAGGTTATGGGGGCGCTACTCGTGATCGGGGCTTTGGCCACGGGGTTTGTAGGCGGGCTGACCTGGAGCTCTGGCCTGAGTGACGGGGTGGAGGCTTACCGAAGCTTCTGCCCATGCTGCGAGGGCGTTCATCGTCAAACCCCGAAGGGCATGATGGGTGGTACGCAGAGCAACGGGTGCGACGTGGACTTCACAACCTGGTGCTGCTCAGGCTGCGGCTTGTCCTGGACAGGCGAGCTGTTCGATCCAGGGAAGCCCAAAGGCCGAGCGTAAAACTGGAAGTCAAAAAAAACCGCCAGCAGTGATGCCGGCGGTTTTTGTTTTCACGCATCTCCCAGGCGCTTTGGGCACCTGGAAGCCTTTTGATCACTCCGACGGTACGTCGAAGTGGACACCCCGAACCCCGTAGAGACTCTGGAAACGCTCCGGAGTCTCATTGCGGTGGCAGAAGTCGATGCAAGACACACACAGACCATAGCCCGTATCGCGGTTGTGCCACTGGCGCCCACTAGTGACGCCGCCACAGCACGAGCACAGCATGCGACGGATCGGCTGGCGAACCATCACCCCGAACTCGATTTTCCCCGGCGCCCCGAACAATTCAGCGCCACGTATCAGGCGAACATCCTTGCCCTCATACAGCGCAAGAGCACCCTCCTCCGTCTCCACGACCGTGGATTCGAACTTGTAGCCGGCCAAGGCCTGCTCAGGAGCGGTACCGAACTCGCAGATCTTGGTTTGTGCCTTCAGCGCCAGCGGATTGCGAACCGCAACCACCTCCGGCATTACCACTTCGTAGTTCGGCCCGGTGTATTGCATCGGAAGGTTCTTCGTGTCGCCCCTGGCCTCCGCGATTTTGGTCGCGTAAGACAGTGCCGCCTCCAGCTCCAGCAGCCCGAAGTAGTTCTCGGACTTGATGTTGGTGTTGAAGTAGGTCGCAGGCATTACAGCCGTACCACCATGGTTAGCCCCAAGTCCGAAGGTCATCACCACATAACGCGGTTCATGAACCGCACGGTGAGGAATGCCATCGATGACAATGTGGCGTTTGGCGAAGGCATGAATTTCTACCTCCACCTCATCACGGGGATTACTGCCGAACGTTCCGAAGAACTCGTAGGTGTGGCACTGGTTGCGGCCGCGTTGGCGAAGATCGAGGACCTCCGGCAGCGCTGGCCAATCCCAGTTGTCCTGGCCAGAGGTGCGGCCACGAGGCTCACCAGACTGATCCAGTGACACTGGCGACCACAGCTGCCCTTCCCACCAGCGCAGCTCGTAGGCATACGCCAGATCGCGACTGAGGAAGGTTCCGCTTGCACGGATAGCCACAGGCGCCTGATCAGCGGAAAGGACAGCGATGTCGACTTCCACTTTCCCATCGTTACGGGTCACGGTACGCGGCTTGCGGCAACGTGGCGGAATGACGGATTCGGTGAAATTGAACAGAACGGAAATTTGCATAAGTTGCTCCTTGGGATTTAGCTCACGGAGCAACCCCTAGCGGGATGGCCCCGCGAGGGTTTGTGATGTGCTGGTGACCACCAGCTGGGTTTTCTCGCACCTGGTCAACCAGGGGCGAAGAACTGAGGATGAGGCGAGTTTACAGAGGGATCAGGGGGATTGGTAGGCGGCTGCGCAGGTCGTTCAAACCCACGTGAGCAGGCCGGCAGTCACGCCACCCAGCACCAGCCCTCATTGTCTACTGATGACGTGCTCTTCATGGCGTCTTCCTAGATCAGTTTGCTTGAACCACAATCCGGCCCGGCGTGCCATTCGGTAACCCAGCGGCCAAACACATGGTGGAGCCAATTTCGTTCCGCCATTGATCGTGACATTCAGCCTGGAGACCAGTTAGATCGTCCATTCCCACCAGATAGCCACTCACAGGCTGCTTAATGGCGCCGCACTGTTTCGCTTCAGCACGCCCCACGAACCGCTGTGTAAAAGGATTGAGCGATGCCGATACAAGCCATTCACACCCAGATCTGTCTCGCATCGCCAAAGGAACACTTGAGCCGGGTAGACCGGTCGCAGCTGCTTCCGCGAACAAGCTAAGCAGCGTCGTAACCTCAACAATAACGGGCTCGGTAACTGCCGACTCACCCGCAGCAAAAACATCGCTCATTGAGATGGCGGCAATCACGGCAACCAGCGCCAGCACACCCAGGGCCAGGCGGATGCGCTGTTTGCGGCGGTGCCGGGCTTTCTTGGCGGCTAGCTCTTCGCGCCAGCCCTCTGGACGTAGGCCCATGAATTGCGTTTGCATGATGGGTTCCTTTATCGGCGTGAGGCGGCGGCTGAAGCCGTCTGGGCAATGAGGTCGAGAACCTCGTCAGTGGACATGGAGGGAATCTGATTGCTTCCTACCATGCAACTCCATTTCTCCCACCCAATCTCTTCTGCCAATGGAGCCCTGGTGATAGCGATGCCTGAGTCATCAACCAACAGCACCACGAGCACATCTAACATGACGTCCACAGCTTGAACGCCAGGAAGAGTAGCGAGGCGCTCAGGGGACAGGGGGGAGTAATTGGTTTTCATGAAGTGGGGCCTGTTAGGGCGGGCGCGGTTTCTTGTGCCCTTCTACGACCTCAACCCCGCGTTTGACGGCAGGGCTTGGGGTGCTGGTGTACGTGCTCTGATCTTACCGCAAGCCCAGGGCACGCCGCGAAGTATCAAGTCCACACCCGGTCTCTGCTCGATAGACCTTGATTGCGTCGCTGAGCTTGCCATCGGCGATCAGCGCCTGGCACTTTTTCACGAGCGCTTCCTCACGCTGCTGCATCTCTTCGTAGGTATCCGCCATCTCAGTGCTCCTCTGGTACGGTCTAAGCGTCTCATGAGGCCGAGAATGCGCAAGGCCTGGGCAAGGCTAGAGCTGCTTGAAGCCCTAGCCCATACCCAGGACCTCAGGGGATCACTGAGGCAGCTTTTGCTCCACTACCACTGATCCCGCGTTGAACTTCCGGCCAAGCCGCATCGTGTCTCCCATGGTCGTGATGGGATGTCCACGCAAATCCGTTGCTTTCTTGTCCTCAGCCAGAAAGCGCATGGCGTCGGCAATCCGGTGCGCAAGCTTGCCGATCGCCTGGTTGTACCGGTCGGCACTACGACCGAACTCCAGGGCGTCATCCAGGGCTTTGCCGTGCAACAAGGCGTCGGCCACCCACTCACCGATTTCTTTGGCCGTGTCGTGGTCGTTCTTGCTGTTTGCTACCTTGCCGAGCAGGTAGAACAGGAAGTCATCGTCTCGGTTCGCCGACCAACCGTTGATGAAGCGGCACTCCATCTGGAACACGTCGAACAGCGAGTAGAGGGAGCCATCCGACAGCATGGACAGTTCTGGGTAGAGCGCTCTCAACTCCGGGAAATCTTCCTCCCCATACTCGGGCACCTCATCTGTCGGGTCGTTCAGCGTTTCCAGGCGCAGGCCGGCTGCCTGGGCCCAGACTTCTGCTGCTCGTTCTTGAGCATGCTTGGCGGCATTTGCGATATCGCCACGCCACTTCGCTTCAGTTTCCTTCACGGCATTGAACATCGCCTCCGAGACTGGCTCAAAGCCCGCCTCGAACTCGACGTTACCCAGCGCCGTGTAGACCCATCCCGCAGGCTCCGTCGTTTCCTGGATTGCTGGGCGGGCCGGCAGCAACGCCAGATCCAGGGGATCGCGCAGCGTCATCGGTTGCCCGCGATAGGTGAAGTCACCATTACCAGGGAGAACACCACCCACCAGGAGGCTGGCGAACGCGGCTTTCACGTCGCCCTCGTCCTGGTAATCCCCCGGCAGTCGAGCATTGAAGGGGCGGTGCAGGATTATGCAGCCAGTCGCCCGAGCCTCAAGGGTGGCTGTGTCCATGGCCGCAAGAGTTTCCGTTTGGTACGGAACCGGCACTACTCCCCAGGCCTCGACGGCCTCCTTGGCAGAAACAGTTGCTTCAGCAATCAAGCTGAGAGCCAGTTCTTCGACCGTTAAGCTGCGGGCCATCTCTTGCAGCTGTGCAGCCGGCTGTTCCTTCTGGCGCTCTTTCACCAGCTGCACCAGCTTGTCGAAGACGAAGACTCCCCCATCCTTGACCAGGTAGGCAGCGTTTGGCACGCCTTCAATCGCGCGCAACTCTTCCTTCAGCCTGTCGTTCTGAGCTCCGAAGTAGCTGCTGAACTCGTCAACGATCAGCACCCGCCGCCGCTCAGTTTTAGCGTTTGTTTCGTCAGACATGACTCATTTCCTTTCCAGTGCCTCAGTGGGCATAAACGGTGACCAGTCGCCTACACAGACGCCGGCCATAAGATCCAAGATCGGCTCAGGGAGAGAGTTGAACTGCCCCCGGCGCTCGGTGCGGTACTCAAACCTGCCGCCTGCAGGGATGAACACACCGTGCTGTGCCTCGGGGCCCATCCACATCCTTGCCCGAAAATCCACGATGTAGCCGAAGCCCAGCTCCAGCCACCAGTGAGTTACCCCGCAACTCTCTTCAGTGCTTACCTCGGGATCTTGCAGGCGCTGCATGTCCACGAGCATCCCACCGGCGACAATGTGCTGTATGCCGTTCTTGTGCAGCAGATGCGAGACCAGCCGGCTCATGCCATCGCATTCGACCTGGGCCGCCTCTGCAAGCGGCTCAAGCCAGGCCTGCAGCTGGGCGACGTCGAATGGAAGCCCTTCTGTCTCGGCCGCTGGCGCTGTGTCAGAACAGTTTCGGGACTGCATAAAAAAATGCCGCTGCGGACATGAAAAGGCCGGCAACCCTGAACAAGGTGTTGATCTGCGCCGTCCTGCTCATCTGCTTGAATTTCGGGCCGTGAGTGACGTCCTTGGTCGTGTAGTACCAACCGGCGGTCAACAGCGGGTAGAACGCGAGCGCAATGACAATGGCCTTGGCCAAGCTGGTTTTGACCGCGAACCCAACAACAATGGCGACGCAAAGCACCACTATCCAGAGGTAGCCGTGCCGTACCAGCTTGCGGAAACCTTCCAGATCGTCGTCTTGTTTGTTATCTGCATTGCGGGGCGGCTGGTAGAGGTTCGTCAACAGCAATTTGGCTGTAAGGGCAGCGTCCTCTGGCGCCAGCACCGCGGAGAAAGCCTCAACCAGCAAGGGCTCATCAATCCCTCCGTGGGCGGCTTTGAAGCGGACGCCGTAATAACCTGCGCTCAAAATGGCTTTCCGACACACATCCAGCGCCGGGCCCGGCGCTGAAAGCCGCTCGACGAGCTCCTCCTCGCTTACAACCACAACGCCTGCACTTTTCATCTTCGCCACGACGTCAGCGGCAGCGATTTTTCCATTGTTCGTCAAACAGGCCCCCAGTTTCAGTCGTCATCAAACAGATAGTCTTCAAGGTGGGCCAGACTGCCCACCCCCTGCCGCACTTCATTCAAGATATCGTCGGCAAAGTAGTCTGCCAGCCGGGCGATGCCCTCCAGCTCCGATTTCACGTAGCTCCTGTCGGTGTCAGGAGAACCCGTTCGATAACTGGCTACTTGGGCTAGCGCCGATGCCTGGGCTAGCGCCCTCACTCCTTCATGCAAATCGACGCCTCTTTTGCGCAGGAACTGCAGCAGCTCCCCCGCTAGAACTTCAGTTGGTCCCGCCAGCCGCTGATTCGGAAGCGTCTTGTGCTCCCGCAAGAAGCGCAGTGCTGTGAAAATACCTGGTATGGATGGGCAGATGGTGTGGTGCTTGATGTACCACTGACCGATTTTCTCCGCCTCGTCCTTTGTCACCCCTTCGCTTTTGAAGTGACCAGCCCAGGCTTCGTGATACTCCTCAGGCAAGCGAGCGCCCTCCCCCAGAGGATCCAGGAGTTCTGCCAGGCGCTTCACCATCCGCAGATGGGGAAGGCTCACTGGCTCTTTGCCGAAAAGGCTGTTCATCGGTACTCCGCTCCCGTCTTAGCTACTGGGCCTTCGCTGAAGGGACCTTGAGTTCGCCGCTCAACGAACCTGCTGCAACCTGCATAGCAGCCTTCGCGTCCCCCATATTCCGGGTTGAAAGGCTTTGAAGTGCGCCGACCAGCGGACGGCCTTTGAACTCCGGGGCAGTGCCATTTTCCAAGGCTTCGGCCGCTAGGACCATGACCGACGCGCAGTCCCCAATGCTCTTCCTGGCAAGGCGACGGAGCTCGCTTGGCAGGGGTTTACCGTTGAAAGTTTCCATGTGAATTCCTGTCTACGACCAATCTGGATGGTTCGGGCTGATCAGTGCCCTACCGGGAACGACCATTTCTTTGCCAGTGTCGATCCGGGCGACGACCCAGCTGCCACGACCACCAAAGTCGGTGGAAGAGACCGTACGAACAAGGTTGCCGCTTTTGACGAAGCGATACGTTGTGTCCGGCTTGATTGCCATGGGTTTTCCTCGACAAAGCGATGTAGTTGGTAACACCTGCAGACAGAAACGCAACACGCTTACAGCCACTCCTTAACTGGCGGCCGAACACTTCGTAAATCTCTTACTGGTGTCAGCGTCTCACGAGATGGACAAAGCGCAAGCGCACGAGCTGGCGGACATTATTCCTTCTGTATGCCTGTGGTGACACCGAATTCGCCCCTGCCCAGGCATCGAATACCCCATTTCTCGGCATGGCACCTCCATCGGGGCCGACTGCACCTTGCATGTTCCAGTGTCCGTGAGAGGTTTGACTCATCTCAGCCACAGCCAGGGCTTGCTGCCCAGGGAGACTTGCGATGACATCCACCTCTGCCAGCCCCGGCCTGGCGTTTCTGCAAGCAGCCAGTAGCGCCATGCCGTCCACCCTCGGTGATCGGGCAACGATTGCTGCGATGAATGAGGCCTTGAGCTTCGCCATTCGCTGCAAAATGCGCTTCGTCAAAACGGACCTGCTGGAGCTGCTGCGCCTTCGCCGGCAAACCTGCGTCGGCGTATTCCGGCCCGATAGCGAGCACTTCTACTCCGGGGCCTGCGCTGCAGGTGGCACTTTCGCTGGTGCCTGGGAGAAACACTTCGGCCTGAAGCCGTGGATTGCGCCCGAAGTGCTCGAGGCACGCAGTCCGGACGTATTAGCCAATAACCGCGTCGGCCCTGGCCTCGCCGTTCTGATCGACTCGAAGGTGGATGAGGACCTGGCGACATTCCGCGGGAAGCAGATCTGGTGGTGCACCAGCTTCGACGACAGCGAGATGATCCTTTGCCGCTATCACTGCGATCCGCACGATACCCCTCTGGTGGCCCGCGGAAAGCCGGCACGCCGGATGACACTCAACCGCTCCCAATGGGAAAAGCTGTTCGACACACCTGTAAGCACCGCTCCCTGAGCCAGGAGCACCACTTTGAGCATCAAAATCTACAACGGCCTGATCCTCCGCAATGCTTCGCTGGAGGATGCTCTCGGCCGGCTGAAAGGGATTCGGGCTGAGTGTGTCTCGATCGGGCAGAAATTCATCGCGCGAGAGGTTGCTCGGCGTATAGCCCTGGAGAAGGATCTCGAAGCGAACTACTGCCGTATCGACAAAGACAGCCAAAGTGCCTTCTGGGCCGTCCATGAGGAGATCCAAAAAGCCCAGGTTGACGTGCTTGGCCGTGGCGTCCGCTCTGTCGACTGGGACGCAACGCTGAGTGTTTGCCTGATCCCTTCCCAGGGAAATGTGCTGGCGCTGTTCTACTGCGAGGGAGTCTTGGGCTACCAAGAACAACTCAGGGCCGCTGGCTTTGACAGCTACCAGTACCAGAACTCGACAGACAGGCCAGATGACATTTCCGAAGAGGTCTGGCAGGAGCGCCAAGATACCTGGCTTCAAGCGCTTCCCTCTAGAACCCGGCCACTTGAGGTAGGTCTCACCTGCGAGATTGTCAGCTGGGATTGTCTGCGCATCGCGTTGTACGACCAAGATCTGGTGGCCTCATGCACGCCAAGCCCGGAGGTTCGGCGTCGGGAGGTTGCCATGCGGCTGACTGAGCTCGGGCCGGGAGAACAGCTGGATCTCAACGTGACGGGCATGACAAAGGTCTTTCGTCGACTCACGGAGCTGGCCAGGCTTCGTGAACCCAGCGTTGTGCTTTCCGAGAATCCCTTCAACCTGAAGTGACAGGGCTTTGAGGGCGCTGGACACCGCCCTCACACTCTTGCGCTTCAGCAGACTCGTGTGAGCCTAAGCTCCAATCGACCTGGAGCACTGCCCATGACCAAGAACACTGCCGCCGGCCAACCTGGCACCAGCAACACCTCTCTTCAACAGCGCCAGCGCCACTACGATCGCCTGCACCACCAGAAGCGCCTGCAGGACCTCGATGGCGAGCGGGGCGCCAGCATGCCCAAGCATGATGCACTCACCCTCCGGAACGGCAGCGAAGCCGCGCTGAAGCAGATCAACGAGCACGGCATGTCGTGCAATAGCGTCGATCTTAATGACTCGGCCTATCTCGCCGAGCTCGACGCATTCGCAGCTTGAGCTGCATGACACGCAGTACTGCCCACCACCCACAGGAAGCAATCCCGTGAGCAAAACCCTCCTCCAGATGCTCCGCGACGTGACGGATGCCTTTGATCCCGCAGCAGAACTGGCCGACGACGGGCGATATGCCCAGCTGGCCGGCGAATACATCAAGCATGACGCCCCGACCATCACGGAGTTGCGCGAGAAAGTGCTGGATGCGTCGCGCCGCATGATCGAGGACAACGACCCGTTCGCGGCTCCTCGCTGGGATACTGCGCCGTCCTGGGCATCCTGGCTGGCGCAGGACTATGACGCCAATTGGTTCTGGTACGACAAGAAGCCCAAGCCAGGCGTGGGCCGTGAAGGGTGGGTGGTAGAGGACGACTCTCGCAGCAAGGTGGCCAAGCGACCCACCAGCCGTGCGGCAAACAGCGCTTGGCACGGCACGCTACAGGCCAAGCCTGCCCCTGTAGGGCTGGACTGATGAGGCCTGTACAATTTGCCAAACTGACCGTCACCGATGCATAGGATCTCACCATGCAAGCCTGGGTAATGCCGCTGTTCAGCAAAGGGAAGCCGATCGCCCAAGGCAAAGAGCCTCCCTTCGTTACGGGCGACCTGAATATGGCCGACGGTCGCAATCCGGTTCTAGGTCGCCTTGTTTCCGAGGCCTGCCTGTTGAGCGACAGCGGCACCAATGTGCTGGATCCAATCGTGGATGTTCGCCTGCTGTCCATTTCGGCGCATGGGATGCAATTGCGTGGGTACGAATATGGCGCCGGCGGCGCCCAAGTAGCCCAGGAATGGTGGGTGCGCTTCACTCCGCCCACAGAAGGCTGATCTTCGCCGCCCCAACGCCCAAATGATCCCCAGAAGGAAATCTGCATGAAACCCGTAATTACCAAGGGCAAAACCGAATTCTTCCACTCGCTGAGCGCCCCTTTTGACGCGAACGCGAAGACCATCATCGACATCGGCTTCAACACCGCCGATGCAGTTCAGCAGCCCGATGGAACCTGGGAGGTTGATGGCGTTGGCAGCCCTGGTCTGGCGGCCTCTCTGGCGGTACTCGCTGAGCGCAAGGCCCGCAATGTTGCATTCCTGCCCCGCCACGCAGAGAAAAAAGCGGCACGGGCAGCTCAGAAAGCCCTTGCGCGCAACGGACAGGTCACGCTCAGCGACGGCACCGTTATCCGCCGCCTTTCCGACCGCCTCTGAGAGGAGAGCGCTGCGAACACCAGCGCGTCTTGCACTTCCGGCGCTCCATGTGACGCTGTGCTCTCAACGAATCGAGAGAAGCACGACATGGATACCCAGGCACTTGAAGCTCAGATCGCCGCCGAAGATGCGGTTTTCGCCCAGATGGATGCTGAGAGTGCCGCCCGCCGCGTCTTTCAAGCCCTGATCGACGAAGTTGAGGCGGTAGAACGTCGCCTGAACCTGGTTGGTGCACTTGCGTGCTTGGTGACCATCGAGCAGAACGCCGAAACCGACCCGCAGAAGCCCACCTACTGGCGCGACATGCATTCAGCTGCCGGCGGAACCATCGGCGCCTTGGCTGAGCTCGAAGGCATAGACATCAACGCAGAACTCGGCCGGGTGATCTACTGATTCCCCGCCTCGCTGGATGACCGTTATGTGCAACGACAAGCAACCCGCTGAATTGAAACCTGTCCGGCCGACTCTCTCGCACTGCAAACCGTGCAACAGCAAGGGCCATGACCCCGCAGATCCATTTCGCGTGTGCGGGGAATGCGGCGGCGCCGGCGGGAAGGTCATTGAGGCCTGGCCTGCCGGCCAGGGTGTGTTCTTCGAGCCGGCAAACTAGAGGTAGACGACAATGGCCATCGAACAGAGCGACTTGGACGGTTTTGAGCTGTCCTACAGCGTCCAAATCGACAGCAGCCAGATGCTGGAGCTGTGGGTCGACGAGTTGGAAACGGGTGACTGCGTATGGCAGGTCACGAACTCTAGCGGTCAGGTTCTGGACCGCTCTGACCGTTATGAGTGTCAGGCCCGCTGCCTGCGCGATGGCCTGAACAAAGCCTTGCAGTAGGAAAACTGCCCGATGATTGCGAACAAAGACAACGGCAACACCCCATGCAAGCACTGCGGTAGCCAAGACCAATCCTGGCATACGCACAACGTCGTGCGCGGCCCAGTACAGGACGGCCGCCTCAAGGTAGGCGAGGTCGAGTGCCAATTCGTGCTTGGCTGCAACCGCTGCTCAGAAACGCTTGCGGTGCTCAGCGCCGACCGGGTAGCCAGCATGATGAATGCGGCCTTGGACTGAAAAACGCCATCCAGGAGCGCCTTGCGATGAGCGAAGCAGCAAAAGCCCTTTCGCACTATGCCAGCAACTACCGTCAGCCCTGTGCCGATGACTCGGATCGCGAGTTCTGTCGCTCCGCTGCCCTTGCCTGGGCGGCCGCCATCATCGCTGGCACCGAGTAGCTGCCCATAGAGCGTGCTTGCCGCACTGACCTTGCGGATCAGCGAAGCTGGGGCAAGATGTTCACCCTATAGCCCGCCCCATCCGAATTGATCCGAGGACTTTGCAATGACTACCCAGCTAGCTGCTACCGCTCGTTCCTACGCCATTTATGCGGATGCTGTGGCGGCTTACGGGGTTACGCCGATCACCGAGGCTCAGTGGGCGGATTGGCAGAATACGCTGCCGGCGGTGAAAGCCGTGGACATGCCCCCTACCCTCAACCAGGGCATTGCATTGGCGCTGGAAGCTGGCGACCTGAACGGCGCTACCCAGATGATCGCTATGTGTAATGCGCACGATCAGGAATGCTGGTCGCAGTACACCACCGATGGTGAGTGCCTTCCCGCCGGAGGTCTGTGGTTCAGCATGCTGGACTGGATTAAGGGCAGCCGCCCTGACGCGAGCCCTCTGACTGTTGCGCACGTGCTTGATTACGACGGAGAGCTGCCCGAGGCGCTCACGCACTTCGAGCTGGACAACACCCGCTACTACTTCTCAGCTGACGAAGTGGTTGTCCATGACCCGGAGTTGGGCTTGTCGTTCCTGTTCTTCCACGGGCTCAGCAATCCGAGCGTGGAGGCAATTGCGGGGTTGATCAATAAGAGCAAAGGCTAATAGCCTGCCTGGCCCTTATCTCCAGCTGCACGGGGCGCCCGGTGCGCGGAGTGAGGGCCTCAGCACACATCTCTCTGCTCAGCGCCCCGCAGGCCTGGCCAGGGCATAGATGTTCCGCACCAACTCTCTGTCATACGGAACGCTGTAGCCAGTGACCGTAACCCCCTGTGGCGACCATGAGCCACCGTCCGAAGCGTCGGCGTAAACCCACCATACCTTGTCCTGGCTGACAGAAAACCAGTTGGCGTAGCCTGAGGGCAGCCGCTCACATAGCAGCCCGCGCTTCTCGCTCTGCCCTGCCTCTTCCCACGTCCTGAATCTCCGCGTCACCTCGCCTTTCGACTCCAGGTACTGACGGAGCTCCGCTCTAGATCGCATATTTCCTCGCCACGCTGGTCAGTCTGGCTGCAGCTTACCGCAGGTTCCAAAGACTGAACCCAGGCCGGGCCCCTTGCGCTTTCCAGCACTGCGGGAGAATGCGTCATCGAGCTGGTGCTGCCTCGAGCACAGCACCAGCATCCTTCAGCACAGGATGAACCGGCATGACCTTCCGCAAACAGGTGGCGCTACCCACCTCACTCACCGATCTGCTGACTGCCCGCCAGGACGCGATGCGCCTCATTGAGGACTCGCACCGGACCCTGCAGATGGCGGAGGAGGTTCTTGCCCCCTACGGCCACAACCTGATGCCCTACGAAGCGCAGCCGCGAGAATCGCTAGATCGTATTCGCAAGGAGCTGGACGGCAAGCTGTGGCGCCGTGCAATGGATCTGACCGGATTCAAACAGCTGATGGATGCTGAGGAGGCCGATAAGTTCGAGAAGAGCCTTTTCCCCTCCCCTGCCGAGTTCACTGATGCCAACGTCCGAGCAACCTTCATTGAGCTGCAAATACGCTCTGAGGAGATGTTCCGCCGGGGGGTGTTCAACGTATTCCGCCATCTCTCCGACGACTACCGCAGAAACAAGGCCGAACCGTTCCGCATGGGTAGCAGCATCATCATGCGCTCAATGGTGCGCCACGCCATGCGGCGAGGGCTCTGCATCAGCGACTCGATGAATAATTACGCCGGCAACAAGCTCAACGACATCGATCGCGTGGTGAAGACCCTCGACAAGAAGCGCTTTGACCCCAGAAGCCTGGAAGCCGCCATGAACGAGGTGTTCGAGAACCGTGGTGTCTACGAGGACGAGTACTTCCGGGCCAAGTCGTTCAAAAACGGCAATCTCCATCTAGAGTTCAAGCGGCTCGACCTGCTCGACAAGCTCAACGAACAGATCGCTGACTACTACACCTACAACGCTTTGGCAGATGGCCGGGCCGCCTGACCGCGGCCGGGCCAGGAATGGCGCTTGCGCATTCTGAAAATGCTGGACGATAGAGCCATCAGAACGCTCACCACAGGGCAAAGCAGATGGCCGCCGACCCAATCACCGCTGCAGCGCAGCTAATCCGCGAAACGCATGACCGCCAGGCGCTGCACGCGTACATCGACGCGACATTCGAGCCCTACGATGACGTGCCGCCCAGCACGATCGTAAAGCCGGACTCCTACATCCAGGACTTCCCGCTCGACCTTGATGAGCGCATCAAGGCGATGGAGGTTCGCCTTGGCCACGCGGAAATCCGCGCGGTACGCAGCAAGATGCGGTATGAGGAGATCCGGATCGGCGGGCTGGATGCCCTCAATAGCCGGGAGATCATGCAAAACGGCAGCGGCGACCCGAAGCTAGCCATCAACGCCCAGCTGCTGGTGCTGCATTCACACATCACGTCCGACAAGGTCGTTCTGCCCCGGTACCGGGAGCTCCTCGCCGCCTGGCGTGCTGAAAGGGACTCAGCGGGCCACCAGATCGCTCTGCTCTTCTAGGGTGGCTGCAGCTGCTGGCCAGGTGTCGTAAAACGGCCTACGGTGGCGTTCTGGGCGGTTCTGAGGCCATAGGTCAGCCCAACGCTGGAGTGACGCCAGACACAGGCTGGTGTAGGCCGCACCAGCCATCTCCGTTCCGCAGCTCCGAGATCAGGCCTATTCCTGCTCGCTACGCGCCAGGAGCGCCAGGATCACAGCGGCCATGCCCCCAAGGAACTCACTGCGCCGGAACATGGTTTCGTCGATCACGTGAGGATCGTCGATCCCTGGATCGAGATTTTGCAGCTCATCCTGTTGCGGCACCAATTCGAGCGCTTTCTGCTTAAACCGCTGAGCAAGTGTCATCGGCTTTTCCATGAGTCCGCCCTTGTCTAATGCTTTCCATCCAGGGCCCCGGCCCTGGTCTATGCATAGCGCGCGTTCTGGCGCCGGCTTGCTCAGCACCCACGGCCCGGTGCCGGCGAAGCCATCCGCGCGATGGAACACCGCACCAGGTGCACCCAGGGCGACCGCCTCGTCGGCGTCGGTGGGTTCGTGCCCGTAGGTCGTCAGCTCGTACAGGCTCAGGCCCAGCAGCTCCGCAGCTACTTTGCGCGAGCGAGCCGCGACCATACCTTCAGCGCGGCCGGCCAGCGTGCAGCAGTAGACGTTCAATTTGGTCATGTGGGACGTGTTCCTTTCTAGCTGATCAGCTCGTACAGCTCGCGGCTGTGCATTCGGATCTTGTCGGCGTCAACGCGTAACCGAGACACAGCATCAGCGTATCTGCCCTGCTCAACTGCTTGTCGAGCCATGATGACGACCGTGTAGATCGACAGATCATCCCGCAAAAGCTCTTGACGAAGCAGGTCAATCTGCTCGGGACTCAGCACAATGCCCACGGATCTGTTATCCATCCCTCGCCCCTTATCTCTCGAAGCCAGCCGCAAGTTTGCCGATGGTCACCACTGCAGCTTCCATTTTCAGCCTTGCCGAGCTGTTTGCAGAGTGAATTCGGATGGCGGGAGGCACGAAGCCATTCAGGGCAACCTGCTCTTCCAGCCACAACAGCACCGTGTAACCGGTGCCCCGGTCATCGTCACCGAGATCATGATCAAGGGACAGCTCAGTTACACTCCCACCCTTCAGAAGCTCGATGGTCTCATCGGGCCAGAACGTCCTCACCCAACCTTCCGGGGTAGAGCGCTCGTCATCCAAAAACACTTTCACGCGGTCACCTCGACCAATTTTGCGTAACGCGCGGGCTCGGCCGCCTTCGCCTCAGCCACCTCGACAAAGCGCGGCATCAGCAGCTGCCCGCTGGCGTGGCCTTCCCAGTGCCAGTGGAAATACACCTGAAAATGCACCAGGCGCTCGCCATCGTAGGCGCTCACCATAATGCGGCCATGCCGGCCGCCTTCTGACTTGCATTCAAGCCGCAGGCGGGTTTCAGGGTGGTGCGGCACGCCGCGGGGATACCATGCAGGCATGGGGTACTCCTTTGTAGGGGCCTGTAACGACTGTGGCAGCTACTTTTTCTTCGGCTTTGGCTGCTGGCGCGGCTTACAGGTCAGACAGAACCCCTTTTTTCGCGCCCTTCTTGAAAATGTCGAACCACTTGTTACAGCCCTTGCAGTGGAAGTCATCGATCTTCGCCACGTCGGTTTCCTCAGTAATCGTTATGGTGTCAGCGTCTCACGGGTCACCTGAAACGCAAGCGGATGGTCTTCCTAGGCCAAGTGCTAGCCGCCTCCGATAGCGCACCAGCTCGCTTACTACCTCTTTCTCGGTTGCACATCCGTCATCCTGAAATACCGTAGAGGCATATGAACCAGTGAGCCCCTGCGGGACTACCGATGAACATGCACTCGACCATCACCAACGCGCTCCACGACGTGCGCCAGCAGTACGGCGAAGAGCCTTTCGTAGAGGGCGACTGCCACACCCTCGCCGTGGCGCTGCTGGAGTCGAACAACCGCCAAGGAACCCTGGTCGCCTGCATGCTGGATGACGCAGATGCTGGTGCTTCAGCGCCAGCAGAGTATTTGCATATGGTGTACCGGTGCCCGGAGGGACATGCCTGGGACATCAATGGCGACAAGGCCGACTCGCGCTGGGAAGAACGCATGGTCAACGCCGGCATCGCACTCCACGGCGCCGGCGCCAAGCAGCGCCTCCGCTGGGAAGAAGTCCCGCACCAGGATCACCAGGTCTGGCTCATGGACAACTATGGCTGCGTCGACATCCTGCTCTGCAACAAGCTCACGCGAATGATGAACGCCCTTTCTCCCCACTGATACCAGCGCCCTTGCGCTTTCCCAGGTCAATGGAAAATAGGCATGACAGCAACGCCCACTCCCAACACAGAGCAGAACGCCATGGCCCGTGCCATTTCTCCCAGCTGCCCCCTGGCCGCGACAAGCAATCAGATCCCGAAGCCGCTTTTCAACGTAGGCGATCGCGTTGCGTTCAGCTTCAAGCACGAAGCGAACAAGGCGTTCTACTTCCGGGCCCTGCTGCGTCACGAGATCCGGCAAATTCGCCTGCATCGTAAAGAGCGGCCAATGCTCGACTACAACAAGGGCCAGATTCGCCAAAAGCTGCGGATCATCTGCGAGTCGGCGGATATCGAGGTAGCCGGCATCGCCCCGATCTATGGCCAGAATGTTGGGCATATCGCCAATGAGTGCTACTTGCCCGGCGTGCCGGGGGCAGCAAGCCCTCTGGAGTTCGGTTTTTACCTGTGCTTCCGCACCCAGGACGAGTCCGGCAATACCGTTGCCTACGTTCCCAAGCTGGGGATTGTGTCTGGCGGGGACCTCACGGCCGCCGTTCCCCTGCTGTCCTAGGTGAAAGCGATGCCGTTCAAACGCAAGCCAGGCCTCGGCCACTACAACGCACCTCGTGCTGATTGGTATGAGGCCTATCGCGCCGCACGTGTAGCGATTGGTAGGGGCGAGAAGCCTGACCACAGACTTGACGGCGTACGCTGGAAGGCGCAACTGATCGTTGCATACGACCGGGATGGCCAGGGCGACCAGCTCAGCGACCCAGCACCAACGAGGCTGGCGCTTCGGCGGCTCAATGACGAGGTGATCAGCCTGGTCTTAGAGGGCGGCCTTCGGCGCTAGGCCGTTGATGTGCTTGCGAAGGCTTGCTGCCTCCGGCTCCAGCACTAGCCCCGACTGCTCCAGTTGCCGGAAAAGGCCTTTCAGCCGCTCCGGGCAGGCCTCCCCTTCTCTGCGGATCTCGGCCTGCAGGTCGGAGATCAGCTCCTTCTGGCTTTTCGACAGGTAGAACATTGTCGGCTTCTGCCCGTAGACGATCGTGCCTCCGACCTCGATCGAGATGTACTCTCGCTCCTCGCGATCCAGCTCAGCCAGATGCATGCCGTCCTCGTGCTCTACCACTTCCACCAATAACTGCGCCGCGCCCGCCATTCTGTTCTCCAGGAATCTTGCTGTTGTACCGATGCTCCCCTGCCAAGGAGCCAGGGGCGGCATTCTTTCAGCTCAGACCTTCAGCACGGCTTGTATTCGTCCCATATCCGGGCTCGTGAGGCTCTATTCCCCGGAAGCACTGCTGCCTAGCCGTCGAGCGCATGCTTCCGGTTGAGGTGTTCCGCCAGATCAGCAATACGCTGCTGCACAGGCGAATACTTCGACTCACGGATGCCGAAGTCAGAAGGGCTGGTGCTGATCTCGATTTCCGCCGCCTCTTTCAAAGCCAGCTGTAGGTACAAAGCACCAATCACTTGGATTTTATTTCCACCAGGAAACTCGACCTCGAGCAGGCCCGCGGTGTCATCGGCGTCCTGCAATTCACCTAATGGGGAAATTCGCACGCCTGTCAGGACGTGCGTCACCGATTCACGCGCCGGCACGGCACAGAGGAATTGTGGAAGCTGCTGAAGTGCGTCGATATAGCGAACGCTCAGGTTACAGGACAAACTCATCTCATCTCCTTATCTGGTGCACCACGCACCGTTCTATTCAGGCTTGACGGTTGACCACTTCCGCCAGTTCCTTGAGGCGGGACCACTTGGCCAGCATGAAGCGCCAGGCGAAGCCCCAGGAGCCCTTGTCTCCACCGCAACTGGAGACGCCGTATTTCCCCTTCATCGTTGATCCGTTGAGGCTGAACGGGCCGAAGGTATGGCAAAGGACGACTCCCTTGGGTGTGTCATGTCGGGCGATAAGCCAAGGCTGCTCTTCGCCCTCTTGTCGGCCACTCCAGTAGGTAGGCGGGCTGACTTCGAGATTCTCGTAGAAGTACGCCTGGACGAATGCCTCGTCGACGGACACAGCAGAATCGATCATCTTCGCCGACAGCACGATGTACTCCGCCTGGCACACGTGGCAATTCCCTACCAGCAGCTCGTAGTCGTAGTTGCTACGACGCCCGGCTGCTTGCTGATCTGCAGGAATCGGCTTCTCCATGCGCGACCTGATCAGAGCAGTCTCCAATCCCGGAATCGTGTCGCCGTCTGTGAGCCAGTATTTACCGACGGGTACAGTGCAGGTACTGGTGGTCACCTGCAGACGAGTAGCCTGGCACTCTGGACAGTTGAGGTGCAGATCACGCTCGATTGGCTCGATACGGATCGCCTGGCCCGACATAGCTTGCTCCTCCTGGGAATTTTTCATCTCTCAACGCTCCGCCAGCTGATACATGTCGAGGAACTCCCAGAAGGGAAAGTCTCTTCCGTGCTCACGAATTCCGTGCCGGATGATCGTGGCGCCACCGGCTCTCAGCTCCTCGAGCGAGATGCCACACGACCAACCTACGAGCTTCAATCCGGTCGCACCGGCAACCTCCCACTTCCCGAGAAGCTGCATGGCCTCTTCGAAGTAAGCCGTCGGCCATTCAAGACAGGTGTTCTCGGTGCTTCCAGAGGGGACACCGCAAACGGTGTATCCACGGGTGTACCGGATGTCGAGGTCATCAGGAGTTGGAACCCTGCCGAGCTTTGTCGAGCCGAGGTACCAGGCCTTCAGCCGCCTGCAGGCGTGCTCGGTTTCCGTGCCGTGCTTCTCCAGCAGCGGCCACGCTTCATGCCGAATCACAGTGATCTGGCGGGGGAAGACCTTGATTGTGGGGTTGTACCCCTCTTCATCCGCTGTCTTATGCCATGTCAGCCTGCAGAAAGGCCCGTCCTTCTCGTGAGCCTCGATAGACGCGCTCCAGTGCGCGTATACCGTCGTTTGCAGCTCTTCCCAGCCTTCGAGACGGTTCATGAACATTTCCCGCGCAATACCCAGCACCACGCCTGGTGCGTGGTGACCGTGAGCGAAGAAATCCTCGTACCCCTGATCGAAGATCCCGACACTGAAGTAATCGAGTAGCACGCCATTCTTCACTACCGATGTAGGGAGGAACCCTAGCGGACCGGCATAACTACCAACGCCACGCTCCTGCAGCACACGCATGCACTCAGGACAACTGACCACACCATCCAGCCCCGCCAGACTCTCGGACGAAGCGCAGCCAAAGATGGCGCGGCTCACCCCGCACAGCATTACCTCTAAGTTGCTTTTATGCGCCGCATGCGACGGTGCACCGCCAAATCTGCTGTGGCTGGACTCGGAAACGACGGAGTATTGGAAGATGGGATTCCGCATGGAAGCTCCTGTAGGAAGGGGCAAACGCCGCTGAACACTGCGATTCGTGGATGCAATGTTTTCATGTATGGGTAGCGTCTACAGGGGGAATTGCTCCCCCTTTAGGGCCTCGACTCACCGACTCCGAAAACGCTTCAGGACGTGGTCAACCTCACTCAGAGCCGCTGCGAACTCTTCCTTGGCGTCACGCCTCCCCCTGGCCCGGCCGCGGCCTTCCGCCAGCCTTAGCGCGAGATGGGTATTCCCGGCGTCCACCGCTGCAGCGATCTGCTGCTCAACGAACGAATTGTCACGCCATTCTGCAAAGATCACCTTTTCGACGTCAGCCAGGGCCCTATCACGGGATCCGTAAACAAGCCCCTGAACCTCTCCGGCCACCTCCATCCACCAATCTCCGGGATCGACCACGTGCTCTTCCCGAGGCAACCCCGCAAGCGAGGTGTCGAAGTCGTACGCCAGGCCAACGCGGATGAAAGGAAAGTCTGGGTGCACCTCGATGGAGGACTGCGTCATGGTCATAGGCTCCTGAAAAGGGATGGCGATGGATGCACGGTGGCTGCTGAGCTACTTCAGCTCACCCTGGGCCCGCGCCAGCGCGGCTATGTCCAGCG
The DNA here is from genome assembly GCF_016307435.1 of Pseudomonas sp. S4_EA_1b. Lineage (NCBI taxonomy): Bacteria > Pseudomonadati > Pseudomonadota > Gammaproteobacteria > Pseudomonadales > Pseudomonadaceae > Pseudomonas > Pseudomonas sp. S4_EA_1b. The sequence continues at coordinate 37,210 of NZ_JAEILC010000074.1, forward strand.
CGGCCTTGGACTCACCGCCACCCTGCTCGATAACCCACTCCAGAATCTTCCGGCGGGTAACTGGCCCGTAGCGGTATCGTGCCTTGGCGAGAATGCACAGGCCCCAAAGCGGGTTGATGATCCAAAAGCCCACGAGCCGCGAAAGAATGGTGAAGCCGGCGAACATGAGCAGCAGCCCGGCGATGGTGCCTAGGGTTTCGCCATGAGCTCCGCCAAGCCAAACAGCCACCTCGCCCCTCAGGAGTAACGCGGGATAGGCCATGGCCGAAATGGTAAGGCCGGCGCAGGTGGCAGCCAGCCGATCGACGCTGGACAGGTACAGGGCCACATAGCCGTTGAGCAACCACTGCTGGCTTTTACTCAGGTCTTCCAACTTCACGTTCGTCATCAATGCTCCTGGTCAACGTGGCGCCCGGCCCGACACGCTGTGCCCCATACGAAAATATGGCGGCCAGCGCTGGGGCCTTCTGCTGAAGGTACAGGCGGCATCTTTGCATCTGATGTTTCGTCGCACTGGGGCTATTGCTCCCATCTGAGGGGCTCGACGCCTGATCTGGCAGCCGGCCGGGGCGCAATGACGTGCAGCTACAGAGGGAATTGCTCCGTCTGTAGCCTGCTGGTGCCACTCCTGAGATGCGCCCTGGAGAACACTCCGCACGGCCGGGCGGCCGCCCAACCCGCTCAGCTTGTCGATGGGCGACCTACCTGGAGCTTGTCAGACAGCACCAGCGCCGCCTGCCAGTCGCCATCCTGCTCAGTGCGGCCGCGCACCTCGCTCGTCCGCTGAGCCGCCTCCATCCGCGTGAGCGCCGCCTCGACGCTAACCACCGGCAGCAGATCCATCACCTGGTTGAAGTAGCGGCGCTTCTCCCAGTCGGTGCGATCGCCAATCACGTAGAGCCGACGCTTGGCTCTGGTGACGGCGACGTTGAGCATGTTCGGCTTGGAGACCACCCACCCCCTGGCGCCGGGTCGCTGGGGGTCTGCGTTACCCCCTAGCACCAGGATGACGACGTCGGCCTCCTTCCCCTGCATGGTGTGGATGGTTCCGGAGGTTGCCCCTACCTTCGAGAGGGTACCTCCGCCGACCTGACGAATTACGTCACCAAAAGGCGTGACGACCGAGATGCTTTCCGGGGGTACCCCCTCGAGGGTCAGGAGGGTAACGAGGAGGTTCAGCGACCTCCCCTCCGAGGGTACCCAGTTCCCGCTGGAGGTACCGCGTACCTGCACCCACCCTGACGGGAGGGTCGGGGGGGTATCGGGTACCCTCCGGGAGGTTCCGTAGACCATCCCGCCCGAGTAGGCGATACGGTTGGCGACCTCGAACATGGGGTGGTCACACCTGCGGTGGACCACCAGCGGGAGGCCGACCCACACCTTGCTACCCTCCGGGCCGATCTCCTTGCCGATCGGGTTGGCCAGATCCGCGAGCCGCTGCGCGGACAGCTGGTGCGGCATCCAATGCGCCCCCACCCCGAAGGCTCTTCGCATGTGCTCCAGGGCCGCCGGCGGCACCTGGTTGATCGGCTCCAGCTGGAGCGGGTCGCCGACCATCACCGCCCGCCTCGAACGCCACAATGCCCCCACAGCCGCCTGCGGCGTCGCCTGGCCGGCCTCGTCGACGAGCAGCCAGCCGATATCGCCGGCGCCGAGGGTGCTGAAGCACCGCGCGAAAGAGGCGAATGTGCTGCTCAGCACCGGTACCGCCATGAACAGGGTGCCCCACACCGACCGGATCGCCTCGCGCGGGATGTTCTGGTACCGCTCGCCCTCGAGCACGACCTTGGCAAGGGTGAGATTGGTGAAGACCCGCGATGACTCCAGCTGGAAAAGCGTCTGGTGTAGGCGCATGGCCTCCAGAAACACCTTCGCCCTGGCCCGGCGCCAGCCTGGAATGCTCCAGGGCTCAGCGAGCTCTATCGCTTCACCGCGGCCGATGGCACCGGTTTCCAGGAATACCCGCAGATGCTCGGCGCCGTAGTGCTTCGCCAACGCGATCGCTTCGCTGGAGAGACGCCTGGCCTCCTGATGTGCGCTCTCAGCTGCTGCTTTTGCGTCTGCGTACGCGCGTTGCTGGCGCTCGGCCTTCTCCAGCAATGTTTGCATCTCACGGTCAATCCGCTTGCAGCGACCCTGCGCCAGCTCCCGCTGGGCGCGGGCATTGTCCTCCTCCTGGGCCCAGCGCCGGCCCGCCCGCCAGAAGCTGAGCAGGTTCTCCCAAAACCCTGGGCGACGCTTTAGCAGCTCTGCGACTGCCGCCAGCGCATCCTCAAGCAGCGCTTCTGCAGCACCAGCGTCCTTCTCCCTGTCCTCCAGATCGCTCGCCAACGCCCTGGCACCAGCTGCTACATCGGCGATGGCCTGCTGCAACTTCGGCAGCTCTTTGCAGACGTCATGGCGCAGCCGGAGCAGGGTGGTGATCCTCAGGGCATCCTGGGCGGCGAGATCCGCCTCCCGCTTAGCATCTTGGTACCGCTGAACTGCCTGTTTCCACAGAGCAGCTTTTTCGGCAGCCGGGATGTTCTTGCGCTGGTCGTTGAGCCAGGCCTCCATGCCCCTGGGCGTCGCAGTTTCCTCCACGCCGACGGCAGCCGCGGCTTCAGCTCTCGGCGCCAGCGCTCCCTGGGAAGTCGCGTGGCCATCCTGGAGCAGCCCGGCACCGGCGCCCGGAGCACCCTCGCCCTGCTCGCTTACCTCATCATCAGGTCGCCCCTCGGCGCCCGCCGCCTGCTGGCGCTGTTCCGCAGCACCAGCATCAACCGCAGCCTTACGCCGGGATACGCCGCTCCAGAAAGCGTCGACGAAGACACTTCGCCTCCCCTTGCTGCCGAGGGCGGCTGAGATAAGTCCCCAGGCCGGCTGCCCGGAGACCACCGAGGCAATATCGGCGTACAGGTCATACTCATCGAGCCAGCTGGCGTCCACCTTGTCGATCTGCGGTAGTTCCAGGGTGACGTTCTCGATTGCGCCATTGTTCGACGACGCAACGACAATCTCGTGCCCCAGTAGATCTGGATGGAGCGGCCAGTACCCTCGGTTCTTATCCGCATCAACGACAGTCCCCTTGTCGAGGAATGCGTCAGACGAAGTGGCAAGCCTCGCGAGGGCGTCCGCCCGGTTGGTCACCACCGCGGCGACGATGTCCCGCAGCAGCGTTGTTTTACCCGTCCCCGGCGGCCCATTTACCGACAGCAGTCCCGCCCCGCGCTCCAGCCCGTCGCGAATCGTGTTCACAGCGAGCTGTTGCGAGTGCACCAGGCCGAGGTCGCCAGGCGCTGGCCAGCAGCCGGTTGGGTAGCGGCCCAGCGCCAGCAAGCCGCACTGCGTCCCTGACGAAACATCGTCGCTCAGGTCAACTCGCTTCGTACCGTCATGCAGTGACAGGTACGCCTCCAGTGCAGCGCTGCTTTCGCCACCTGCGACGCTACTCGCAACCCTGGCGAGGTCATCAAGCAGGAAGCTGTTGAGAGGATCGTCGGTCGCGTCTGCTGCGCTTGGCCGAACAGGTGTTGACCGGCAGATGTAGCGGCTGGGGGCAGGTGAGAAAAAGTCGGCGAGAGACAGGTGGGCGATGACTTTCGCGGTCAGGGCCTCCAGTGCCATAGGCGTCACCACGCCCTCAAGCGTTTCAGCTGCAATTTCTGCGGCTGTGCTCTGGGCGTCCTCGAATCCGCTCAGCCGCTCGCGTCCTGTGAGAATTCTGCCAGCGAGCCATGCGGCGCTGGAGAGCACGAAGCTGTCTTCGACCATCTTTCCCTGGGCAGTGAAACGGAGCGCGTAAAGTCCGGCGATACTTTCTCGCGTTTCCCGATAGCCGTTGTCTGCGCCGAAGTGTTGCTCCAGGAGGTCGACGATCAAGCGGTAGTCGAAGCAGTGGCCGTAGACCAGGTGGCTCCAAGTGCGGTTTTGGGGAATGACCATCTTCGCCAGCCGGCTCTGCGGTGACCAGGGCAGGACGAGCGCTCCATTTCTCGATAGGTCATGCACCACAGCGTCACGCGGGCTTGCCCTTTCCCTGGTGGACGGAAATGGCACTGTCTGGGGGCTGAGCAGTTCGACGGCGTGCCAGTAGCGGATAACTGCCGCTTTGTCGTCAGTAATGTGTGGGGGCATTCATTGTCCTATGTGCTGTCTGTAGCTCTGCGGCGAGAGTAACTGCCTCTATGTCTTTTCGGAGTCGCATTGTTGCCCGGTCGGGGAATGTTTCATTTGGCGGCTCTGGTCTCTCTGTGCCTGCAAAATAGTCGCCTGTGGTGTTGGGGGTGGAGATTTCCCCGTTGTGCTGAATGTGTGCGTTCGTCGGCGGGACCGCCCCCTGCTTCAACATCCGGAGTAGTTCCTGGAAGGCCGGCGCTGGCTTCCCCCCTATCCATGTTTTTTGCTCCTCGAAGTATCTTCGTCGCCTGGAGCTTGTCCGCTACGGTCACCGGCGTATCATCACGGCCCCTAACTGTATATACATACAGGTGCGCGATGAACGACACCATGACCCTGCTCGGCTCCGCCTCGTTGTTGGCGCGAACTCCGCGGACAAAGCTTGTACCCCTCTTCTCTAGTCACATCTCCTGCGGCTTTCCTTCCCCCGCTGAGGATCTCGTCGAGTCGATGACGTCGCTCGACGAAATCGCGATCCTCAATCCGCCCGCCACCTACCTGATGCGGGCTGGCGGGGACTCTATGACCGGCGTTGGCATTTACCCGCGCGACATCATCGTGGTGGACCGGTCTCTGCGGGCGAAGCACCGCTCGATAGTTACAGCGATCTACGACGGCGAATTCGTCTGCAAGCGGTTACTGGAGACCGAGTCAAATATCGTGCTGCTGGCGCCAGAAAACCCTGCCTATCCCCCGATTGCTATCCCCAACCCCGAAGACCTGGTCATTTGGGGGGTATGCACTTTCAACCTGCACGACCTGCGACGGCAATGAACGGTCGCCCTGCATATGTGCTGTTCGACGCCAACAACTTCTACTACTCCGTCGAGTCCGTATGGCGTCCTGAGCTTCTACATCGCCCGGTAGTGGTCGCCGGCAGTAATGACGGATGCGTAATTTCCCGCAGCGAGGAGGCGAAGGCGCTAGGCATCAAAGTCGGCGATCCGGCGCACCACGTCCGCAATTTCTTCTGGCGTGAGGGTGTGACGGTGTGCTCTGCGAACTTTGCGCTATACGGCGACATGAGCAGTCGCATGATGCGCACATTGTCGTCTGTGGTGCCGAAATTGGCCGTGTACTCAATCGATAAGAATA
>NZ_JAEILC010000075.1:0-16949 GCF_016307435.1 Pseudomonas sp. S4_EA_1b
GGGCTTGCCCCCGATGGTGGCGTGTCAGTCACAGCTGTTTAAGCTGACACTCCCTCATCGGGGGCAAGCCCCCTCCCACACTTGGTCGCATTGCAATTGGAGGATCAGAAGAAGCCCAACGGGTTGATGTCGTAGCTCACCAGCAGGTTTTTGGTCTGCTGGTAGTGGTCCAGCATCATCTTGTGGTTCTCACGCCCCACACCCGACTTTTTGTAGCCGCCGAACGCCGCATGCGCCGGGTACAGGTGATAACAGTTGGTCCACACACGCCCGGCCTTGATCGCCCGGCCCATGCGGTAGGCGCGGTTGATGTCGCGGGTCCACAGGCCGGCGCCGAGGCCGAATTCGCTGTCGTTAGCGATGGCCAGGGCTTCGGCTTCGTCCTTGAAGGTGGTGATGCCCACCACCGGGCCGAAGATTTCCTCCTGGAACACGCGCATCTTGTTGTGGCCCTTGAGCAGGGTCGGCTGGATGTAATAGCCGCTGGACAGGTCGCCGTTCAGGTGTTCGGCCGCGCCGCCGGTGAGCAGCTCGGCGCCCTCCTCCTGGGCGATCTTGAGGTAGGACAGGATCTTGTCGTATTGCTGCTCGGACGCCTGGGCGCCGACCATGGTTTCGGTGTCCAGCGGGTTGCCGCGCTTGATCTTGACGATCTTCTTCATCACCTCGGCCATGAACGGCTCGTAGATCGACTCCTGCACCAGCGCCCGCGACGGGCAGGTGCACACTTCGCCCTGGTTGAAAAACGCCAGCACCAGGCCCTCGGCGGCTTTCTCGATAAACTGCGGCTCGGCACGCATGATGTCTTCGAAGAAGATGTTCGGCGACTTGCCGCCCAGCTCCACAGTGGACGGGATGATGTTCTCGGCGGCCGCATGCATGATGTGCGCGCCAATCGGCGTGGAGCCAGTAAAGGCGATCTTGGCGATGCGTTTGCTGGTGGCCAGGGCCTCCCCGGCTTCGCGTCCGAAGCCCTGCACAATATTGAGCACGCCCGGCGGCAGCAGGTCATTGATCAGCTCGGCGAACACCATGATCGACAGCGGCGTCTGCTCGGCCGGCTTGAGCACGATGCAGTTCCCGGCGGCCAGGGCCGGGGCGAGTTTCCACGCGGCCATCAGCAGCGGGAAGTTCCACGGAATGATCTGCCCGACCACACCCAACGGTTCGTGGAAGTGGTAAGCGGCGGTGTGTTCATTGATCTCGGCGGCGCCGCCTTCCTGGGCGCGGATGCAGCCGGCGAAATAACGGAAATGGTCGGCGGCCAGGGGCACGTCGGCGTTGAGGGTTTCACGTACGGCCTTGCCGTTGTCCCAGGTTTCGGCCACGGCCAGCACTTCGAGGTTTTGTTCGATGCGGTCGGCGATTTTCAGCAGCACCAGGGCGCGGTCCTGGGCCGAGGTCTTGCCCCAGGCATCGGCGGCGGCGTGGGCGGCATCCAGGGCTTTATCGATGTCGGCGGCGCTGGAGCGTGGGAATTCAGCAATCGCTTGGCCGGTGACCGGCGAGGTGTTGGTGAAGTACTCGCCGTTGATCGGTGCGACGAACTCGCCGCCGATGTAATTACCATAGCGCTGCTTGAAGCTGACGATGGCGCCAGGGGTGCCAGGTTGTGCGTAGATCATAGTAAAGCCTCTGTCTGGGTCCGGGCCTGTCGGTCAACAGGCGATCACCCGATAGTAAGGTGCCCCCACCGCCGGGCGAATGCGCCGTTGGCAGGAGGGCACTGCTCATTTGGTCGTAGAACTAGTGCTTGGCCACCAGGTCCTTGGGCAACTTGAAGGTCCAGAGCATGCCGCCCTGGTTGAAGTCCTTGATGCGCTTGGCCACTTCACCGCCCCACAGCGGCACCGCGCCGCCCCACCCGGAGACCACCGAGACATACTGCTCGCCGTCCATGTCCCAGGTAATCGGCGAGCCGAGCACGCCGGAGCCGGTCTGGAATTCCCAGACTTTCTCGCCGGTCTTGGCGTTGAACGCCTGCAGGAAACCTTCCGGCGTGCCGGTGAACACCAGGTTGCCCTTGGTGGTCAGTACCCCGCCCCACAGCGGCGCGAAGTTTTTGTGGCGCCAGACTTCCTTGCCGCTGACCGGGTCGATGGCGCGCAGCACGCCGATGTAGTCTTCGTTCAACGGTTTGATGGTGAACCCGGCGCCGAGGAACGCCGCGCCTTTCTTATAGGCGATGCCTTCGTTCCACATGTCCATGCCCCACTCGTTGGACGGCACATAGAACAGCCCGGTGTCGCGGTTGTAAGCCATGGGCATCCAGTTTTTCGCGCCGAGGAAGGCCGGCGCAACGAACACCGACGTGCCCTTGGCTTCACTGCCCGGCGCGCCGGGGCGGCTGGCTTCGTTGTAGATCGGCCGGCCGTTCTTATCCAGGCCGGTGGCCCAGGTGATCTTGTCGACAAACGGGAAGCCGCGGATGAACTTGCCGTTGGTGCGGTCCAGCACATAGAAGAAACCGTTGCGGTCGGCCGTGGCCGCGGCTTTGATTTCCTTGCCGCCCTCGGTGTAGTTGAACGACACCAGTTCGTTCACGCCGTCATAGTCCCAACCGTCGTGCGGCGTGCTCTGGAAGTGCCATTTGATGGTGCCGTCGTCCGGGTTGAGTGCCAGGCGCGAGGACGAGTAAAGGTTGTCGCCGGGGCGCAGGTGCGAGTTCCACGGTGCCGGGTTACCGGTGCCGAACAGCAGCAGGTTGGTTTCCGGGTCGTAGTAGCCGCCCAGCCACGGCGCCGCGCCGCCGGTTTTCCACAGGTCCCCCGGCCAGGTTTTACCCGCTTCGCCGCCGGAGATGCCGTTTTCCACGGCCTTGCCGTCCTTGTACACATAGCCCATATGGCCTTCGACCGTCGGGCGGGTCCACAGCAGGTCGCCGTTTTTCGGGTCGTAGGCTTCGATCTTGCCCACCACGCCGAATTCGCCGCCGGCCACGCCGGTGATCAGCTTGCCGTTGATCACCAGCGGCGCGGCGCTGATCGAGTAGCCTTCCTTGTGGTCGGCCACGCGCTTGCTCCACACCACCTTGCCGGTGTCTTTATTCAGAGCCACCAGTTTGGCGTCCAGGGTGCCGAAGAACACCAGGTCGCCGTACAGCGCCACCCCACGGTTGATCACATCGCAGCAGGGGCGAATGTCATCCGGCAGACGCGCATCGTACTGCCAGAGTTTCTTGCCGGTGCGCGCATCCACCGCGAACACCCGCGAATAGGAACCGGTGAGGTACATCACCCCGTCCTTGACCATCGGCTGCGCCTGCTGCCCGCGCTGTTTCTCGCCGCCGAAGGAGAACGCCCAGACCGGGCGCAGGTCCTTGACGTTGTCCACATTCAGAGTGTCCAGCGGGCTGTAGCGCTGGCCTTGCACACCCAGACCGTTGGTGACGATCTGCCCGGGGTTTTTCGGGTCCTGGAGAATGTCCTGATCGCTCACGGCGGCCATGGCCTGGCCGGATAACAGGATGGCACCGAGCAACACACTCAAGGCGAAGGGTTGGCGACGTGCGGGTTGGGTCATGACGGCTACCTCTGCGGTTTTTTGTTATACCCGGGAAATTTTCCCGGTCTGGTGCCGATTCTTGGGCGCAAGGGCGTTCGTCACAATTGACCGCAGTATCGAGATTGCTAGTTCCTTAGTAGCGGGTATCCAGCCGTTGCATCTGCGCGCGCTCGTAGCGCGGGTACAGGTGGCTGACGCTGCGGGTCAGTTCGTAGCGGCTCAGGTTGATCGCGGCAAAGCGTTCGGGGATGGGGCTGCGGATCAGCTCGGCCATGTCGCTGCCGTTGGCGGCGCCGTCGCGCAGCAGTTGATCGAGCCAGCCCAGGTAATCGCGCATTTGGGCGAACGGCTGCGCATCGGCGGCCACCGGGCCGTGGCCGGGCACGATCAGGGTCCAAGGCAAGGCTTGCAGGGTGTCGAGGTCGGCCTGCCACGCCGCCAGCCCCGGGCTATGGGGCGTGGTCAGGGCGCGCTGGTAGAACACCAAGTCGCCGGTGAACAGCACCCCGGTGCGCTGGTCGAGAATGGCCAGATCGGCGCCGGTATGCCCGGTCAGCGCCAGCAAGCGCAGGTCATGCTGGCCCACGCTCAATACACCGGCTTGCAGCGCCTGGGTCGGCAATACCACTTCGGTGCCGCGCATCCAGTCGCCGACCATGCGGTAGAGGTTTTCCGCCAGGCTGTCGCCCTGCTCGTGCAGCAAGCGCGTGGTGTCGGCCAGGGCGCCGATGGGCACGTCCTTGAACGCTTGGTTGCCCAGGGCGTGGTCAGGGTGATGGTGCGTGATCAGTACCTGGATCACCGGCTTGGGGGTGACTTGGGCGATGGCTTGGCGCAGCGCTTCGCCGTAGCGACGCGACGGCCCGGTGTCGATCACCACCACACCGGCCTCGGTGACGATAAAAGCGGTGTTGACGATATTGCCGCCATTGGCCTTGGCAAAGTTGTCGGTGCTGCCTTCGAGCAGCCAGGTGTCGGCGGCGATCAGCCGGGGCTTGAGGGCGTAGTCCAGGTCCGCCAGGGCGGGCAGGCTCAGGCCCAGGCATAACAAGAGAATCCAGCGCATGCCGCGCTCCTTCTGGTCAGGGGATGGCCGCGTCGAACTCATTGCCGCTGTTGTCGCGCAGCACCAGGCGAGTAGGCCCCGGTGCTTCGATGTCGAAGGCCAGATTGGGGTTCTCGCTGACCGCCGGGAACAATTCCAGCTCGGCCAGCACCTGATCGTCCTGGCCACGCAATTGCCCATGGTTGATAAAAAACTCAGGGATACCGCTGACCAGGCCGTTGTCCATCGGGTGCGCCACTTGCACGCGCACGCGGCTGAATTCGCCACGGGGGTAGCGCCCGCCGAGCACTTCGCCCAGATGCTCTTCCCAGCCCGGCTGGCTGCGCACCACACTGGGCGCGGTGCAGCCGCCGCCGGCCGCGTCGATCAGCGCCGACCCCACATGCCATATGCCGTCATCGGTAAGGACCGCGGCGCGCAACGGCGTGGCTTGCTCGATGCGGATGCGCAGCGCCAGCCACGGCAGCACCCCTTCCTTGGGCTGGAAGTCGACGATTTTCGGCAGCGGGTTCAGTTCGGCCCAGGCCAGGATTCTCACCACATGCCCCTTGAACGCCCGCGCGTCGATTTCCAGCGGCACCTGGCGCGCATCCTCGGCGAACGGCGGCGCCAGCAGCTTGACCCGCGCGTCGAACACGAACGGCGCGTCGGCCAGCAGTTGCTTGTGGTAGAAGGCCCACATCACCGAGGGCACCGGGTCGACCTCCACGGCATGGGCGGCCAGTGGCAGCCAGCAGGCCAGGATGCAGCTCAGTCGCCAGTTCATCGCCTGCTCCTATTGGTACATGTCGGGCACTTCGTAGCGCAGGCCGTAGTGGCGGTAGATCGCCTGCAAACGGCCGTCGCGGATCAGACCTTCAAGGGCTTCTTCCACCGCATAGGCCAACTGGCGATTGCTTTCGTGCACCGCCATGCCGATCTCCCAGCGTTGCCGCCCCATGTTCGGGTAGGCGTTTTCCGCCAAGGCCAGTTGCGGGTCATGGGCCTGCTGCACCTGCCAGTCGATTTCCCCGCGCATGGCCATGACCGCATCGACCTTGCCGGCGCGCATCGCCGCAAACGCCTGGGTCACACCGGGGTAATGATGGGTGCTGGCCGCGAGTTGGCCGTTGAACACCGAGGTCAGGTAGAACGATGGCACGCTGTCGACTTCGACACCGATGGGGTGTTTCTGGAACACCGCCACACTGGCGACCTTATCCAGGCGCCGGCGGTCGTAGGCCACCTGCCATTGTTCGTTCTGGTACGGGCCGAACATCACCACCTGGCCGTTTTCCAGTTCGCCTTGATCGTTGCGCCGTTGTGCGTAGTCGTGGTCGTAGGGCGCGCGCAGCATCAGGTCGGCCAGCTGATGGTGATGCAAGGGGCTGCCGCGCCAGATGTAGTCGCGCAGGTCGTCGTCGAGCTTTTCGCCGGCCGGCGCCCAGATCAACTTGAGCCGCACACCGAGCGCCTCGGCCAGGGCCTGGGCCAGTTCCACGTCAACGCCTCGGGGGGTGGCGCCGTCCTCGAAACTGTAGGGAGCAAAGTCCTTGTACACCGCCACTTTGATTTCGCCGGCGGCGATCATCTGGTCATAGCTGCGCACCTGCGCCTGCGCCGTGTGGCAGCACAGCAAGGCCAGGCCCAGCACCACGGCAAACAGGCGCATGGCATCACTCCTCGACGTGCACGCTGTCCAGGTAGGTGCGCACCGCCCACAAGGCTTCCTGGCTCAGGTAGTCGGCCATCTTCGGCATGTATACCCGGCCGTCGCGCACCGCGCCATGGCGTACGCGCTCGACAAACCATTCATCACCGGCCTCTCCCACATCCAGCATGCGCAGGTCCGGGGCGATGCCGCCGGATTTGGCTTCCAGGCCGTGGCAGGCGGCGCAGTTCTGGTTGAAGGCGGACGAGCCGATTTCCACGGCTTTGTCATGTTCGGGCGAATTGCGATAGGGGTTGACCGCCGCCCAGCCGTCCTCGTTGACCGGCACGCCGGCATCTTTGATGGAGGTCAGGCCTTTGGTTTCCACCGCTTGCGGGACCACGTTGCCATGGGCCCAGGCGGCCCCGGCACCAAGCACACCGACCAGCAGACCGGCGACGAGCAAGGCATTGTGTGTTGTTGTCATTGTTTTTGCCCTCAGGATTGCACGCAACACCTCATTGCAGAGGCTCTGGCAACCATCTTAGAAACCCCGGGGCGCGGGCCGTATGCTGCTTTGGTGGTCGCGCCCTCCTCCCTTGGTAGTAGGGCTTGTGGGGCACGCCTAAAACAGCGGCGGCGCGGGAAATCTTCCCGGCCACGGCGGGCGTTTTTCCGTATCCGGCCAGCGCCGCGCACCGCACCCTGTGCAGGTCAAAACCGACACTGGGAACTGCAACCATGACAATAAGATCGCTACCCGTCCGTTCACCCTTGAGCCTTGCCGTGCAGGCCCTGCTGCTGGCCGGCAGCCTGGGCCTGGGCACCGCCGCCCTTGCCGCCGAACCGCCACGCCAGACCCGCGCGGTCACCTGGGAAGACATCGCCAATGACCACCTGAGCACCCAGGACGTGCTGCAATACGGCATGGGCACCAACGCCCAGCGCTGGAGCCCGTTGGCCAAGGTCAACGACAAGAACGTGTTCAAACTCACCCCGGCCTGGTCCTATTCGTTCGGCGACGAAAAACAACGCGGCCAGGAATCCCAGGCCATCGTCAGCGACGGCGTGGTCTACGTCACCGGCTCCTATTCCCGTGTGTTCGCCCTCGACGCCAAGACCGGCAAACGCCTGTGGACCTACAACCACCGCCTGCCCGACAACATTCGCCCGTGCTGCGATGTGGTCAACCGCGGCGCGGCGATCTTCGGCGACAAAATCTACTTCGGCACCCTCGACGCACGGCTTATCGCCCTCGACAAAACCACCGGCAAAGTGGTGTGGAACAAGAAATTCGGCGACCACGCCGCCGGCTACACCCTTACCGGCGCGCCGGTGCTGATCAAGGACAAGGTCAGCGGCAAGGTGCTGCTGATCCACGGCAGTTCCGGCGATGAATTCGGCGTGGTCGGCCAGTTGTATGCGCGTGACCCGGACACCGGCGAAGAGGTGTGGATGCGCCCCTTCGTCGAAGGCCATATGGGCCGTCTCAACGGCAAGGACAGCACGCCGACCGGCGACGTGAAGGCGCCGTCATGGCCGGATGATCCAAGTACACCCACCGGCAAAGTCGAGGCCTGGAGCCACGGCGGCGGCGCACCTTGGCAGAGCGCGAGCTTCGATGCCGAAACCAACACGATCATCGTCGGCGCCGGCAACCCCGGCCCGTGGAATACCTGGGCGCGCACCGCCAAGGACGGCAACCCCCACGACTTCGACAGCCTCTATACGTCCGGGCAGGTCGGCGTCGACCCCAGCACCGGTGAGGTGAAATGGTTCTACCAGCACACCCCCAACGATGCCTGGGATTTTTCCGGCAACAACGAGTTGGTGCTGTTCGACTACAAAACCCAGGACGGCAAAACCGTCAAGGCCACCGGCCACGCCGACCGCAACGGTTTTTTCTACGTGGTCGACCGCAGCAACGGCAAGTTGCAGAACGCCTTCCCCTTCGTCGACAACATCACTTGGGCCAGCCATATCGACCTGAAGACCGGGCGCCCGGTGGAGAACCCAGGCCAGCGCCCAGCCAAGCCATTGCCGGGGGAAACCAAGGGCAAAGCGGTGGAAGTCTCGCCACCGTTCCTGGGCGGCAAAAACTGGAACCCCATGGCTTACAGTCAGGACACCGGCCTGTTCTACATCCCCGGCAACCAGTGGAAAGAGGATTACTGGACCGAAGAGGTCAACTACAAAAAAGGCTCGGCGTACCTGGGCATGGGGTTCCGCATCAAGCGTATGTATGACGACCACGTCGGCACCCTGCGCGCGATGAACCCCACCACCGGCAAAGTGGTGTGGGAGCACAAGGAAGCTCTGCCGCTGTGGGCCGGCGTGCTGGCGACCAAAGGCAACCTGGTCTTCACCGGCACCGGCGACGGTTTCTTCAAAGCCTTCGACGCCAAAACCGGAGAGGAGCTGTGGAAGTTCCAGACCGGCAGCGGCATCGTCTCGCCGCCGATCACCTGGGAACAGGAAGGCGAGCAGTACATCGGCGTTACCGTCGGCTACGGCGGCGCGGTGCCGTTGTGGGGTGGCGACATGGCCGAGTTGACCAAACCGGTGGCTCAGGGCGGGTCGTTCTGGGTGTTCAAGATCCCGAGTTGGGATAACAAGACCGCGCAAAAATAACCCCCCGGCGAGAATACCGGGCCACCTTTTGCAGCAAGCGGCTCCCCGGTGGTGAGCAGGCTTGCCCTGCGCTCGGCTGCGCAGCAGTCGTAGACCTGAGCGCAGGGAGGTGCTGGAGGAATGCCAGGGCCGCTGCGCAGCCCAGCGCGGGCGGTGCGACGATTCGACAAGCCCGCTAACCAGAACAAGCTCGCTCACCACAGGATCCCCAGAGGTCGCACGATGAACTACCTGCCCTTGTTACTCCTGCTCTGCCTGCCCCTGGCGCACGCCGACGATGGCGACGACACTCCGCTCGTTATCAATGGCTGCACCATCGCCGAACACAGCCAATGCCCCGGCGCCAACCTCAAGGGTGCCAACCTGCGCAACCAGAACCTGAGCAAAATGAACCTGGCCGGCGCCGACCTGCGCGAGGCGGATTTACGCCATGCCAACCTCGACCTGGCCAACCTGGAAAAAGCCCAATTGCAGGGCGCCAACCTGACCCGCGCCAGCCTGCAACAAAGCAACCTGCGCCTGGCCGACTTTACCGGCGCCACGTTGATGGCCGTGCAAGGCTGGGGGCTGTTCGCCCAGGGCGCGCAGTTCGAAAACGCCAACCTCAGCGCGGCCTATCTGCAATTTGCGCGGCTTTCCGGGGCGAAGATGCACAAGGTCAACCTGCGTGCGGCCGATCTGGAAATGACCTGGCTGAGCAAGGCCGACCTGCAAAGTGCCGACCTCAGCGATGCGAATTTGCAGGAAGCCAAGTTCGGTGAGAGCAACCTGGAACAGGCCACCCTCACCGGCAGTCGCCAGCACTACGCGAACTTCCAGGACGCCAATATGGAAGGCTGTACGGATTGCCCCACCACTTGGGATCGCTAGAACACTACTGAACCTGAGAAAAGTGAGGTTTTTAGGGTGAGCAGGCTTGGCCTGCTCATCAGGGCGTATCAGTCGTTGCCTCTGCACGCACCCGGTTATCCAGCCACTCGCACCACTCCCATATCGATCCCCAGGTGCACCAGCTCGGCATGGGAACTGACCTGCAATTTGCTCTTGAGCAAGGTCAGGTGGTTGGACACGGTCTTGCTGCTGATACTCAGTTGTTCGGCGATCTGGCGCATCGGCGTGCCCTTGGCCAGCATCAGGAAAATCTCCAGTTCACGCGGCGTCATGCCCTGCCAACGCTGATCGCCGGGGGTGTAGGCCAGTTCGGTGGCCAGGGCCTGTTCGATATAAGCGTGACCGTCAAGGATGCGCCGCACCGCTTCGATCAACACCTCGGGGGCCGAGCTTTTGGTCAGGTAGCCCGAAGCGCCCGCGTCCAGGGCCTGGCGCACCAGGGGCAGTTCATCGTGCATGCTGAAAAACAGCACTCGCAGTTGCGGCAGGCGCTGGCGCAGGCGGCGCAGGGTTTCCAGGCCGCTGATGCCGGGCAACCCGACATCCATGATCACCAGGTTCGGCACGGCCTCCTGCACGCGTAGCAGTGCGTCTTCGCCACTGGCGGCTTCACGCACGTCAATGGCCGGCAACACGGCACGCAACAGGCTGGCGTAGCCCTGACGCACCACGGCATGGTCGTCCACCAAGAGAATATTCATGACACCTCCAACGGCATGTTCAGCGCCAGCGCCCAACCGGCGCCGGGATGGCTAAGGACGCTCAGTTCGCCGCCCAGGCAGCGCGCGCGTTCGCCCATCGAGTACAAGCCCACACCCGGACGCTGCGGCGGCTGGGCACCGCGCCCGTTATCCCGTACCCACAGGCGCAAACGCGCACCCCGACACTGCAGGCGCACCCGCACCTGGCTGGCCTCGGCGTGCCGCAGCACATTGGTCAGGGCCTCTTGCAGCAGGCGATACAGATGGGTCTTGCTGGTGCTCGATAACGCCGGTAAGTCGGGGCTGACTCGCAGCTGGCATTCGATGCCATGGCGGGTTTGCCACTGGCTTACCAGCATCGCAAATGCCTCGCCCAGCGGCAGGTGTTGCAGGGCCACCGGATACAGGTCGTGGACCAGCGCGCGAAAGCCTTGCTGAAGGTGTTCACAGTGATCCTCCAACTTCGCCACCGTGCGCGCCACCAAGGCCGGTTGGTCGCTGACCAGCCGTAGCAGGCAGGCCTGGGCACGAATACCGGCCAGGTATTGGCCGAGGTCGTCGTGCAGGGTCTGGGCCAGCTGGGTGCGCTCCTGTTCCTGTACCGCCAGCAAGGTGTGGGTGAGTTGGGTGTTGTCGCGTCGGGCTTGCTCCAGGGCGTCGGTCATACGGTTGAAGTGCAGCGCCAACTGCCGCGCCTCCGGCGAACCCTGGGTGCGCAGGCGCACGTTGAGCTGGCCGGCGCACACCTGTTGCAGGGCGCGCAGCAAGGCGTCCAGCACACCCATGCCCCGGCGCACGGCCCAGCGGATCGTCAACAGGCTCACCAGCAGCGCCAGCCCGCACAGGCTGAGCAACTGCTGCACGGAGTCCCAGACTTCATCGATCTCATCCCGTGGGTCGACGGCAATGGACACGCGCCGGCCATCGGCTAAGTCCAGCACCCGCGCGGTGTGCTGTGCGGGAGTCAAGACCCAGCGCCCGAGCCAGGCATCTAGCCCGGTTTGTTCGGGCGCAGGTGGGGTTTGGCCGGCGGCCAGCCAGTAGACGCGCACATGGCGCAGGCTGGCAGTCAGCTGTGGTTGCAGGCTGGCGGGGTCGCGCTCGGCGGTGTCGCCCAGGTAGGCCACCACCGCCGCGGCCGATTGCAATTCGCGCTCCACGTCCGCCAAGGCTTGGTGCAGCAGCAGCGCCATACACGCGCCGGTCACCAAGGTGAAGAAGCCGCACACCCACAGGTTGATGCGCCACAGGGCCGACAGCCCAGGCCGGGCGGTGAAGACGCGCATGCTCGTGTCACTCCTGTGAATGAGGCTAGGGTGACCCATGCTAAGACCGCCGCGCGCCGGCGCGGCTACTACCTTGGTACTGCCTCAGCGCTACTTTCTGCATATTTGCAGCGGGCACGGGGCTTCCTATGCTGGCGCTACCTGTCATGGAGTGCCTTATGCGCCAGTTCGCCCCCTACGCCGTGATCTGCCTGCTGGCAATTGCCTGGGCTAGCCACGGCCAGGCCGCCGAAGCGCCCTTGCAGGTGCAGATCGGCTACCTGGGCTATCGGCCCGACCCGGGGCCACTGCTCTCCAATGTAATCCCCGAGCCCGCCGATGCCGGTCAACGCGGTGCCGAGCTGGCGATCATCGACAGCAACAGCACCGGCGCATTTCTCAACCAGCGCTACAGCCTGACCAGCGCCAGCGTGGACAGCCCCGAAGCGCTGCTCGCCGCGGCCCAAGCCCAACACGCACAGGGCCTGCGCCTGTTCGTGGTGAATGCCCCCGCCGCCAGCCTGCGCCAGCTCAGTGCCGCCCTACCCGACAGCCTGCTGTTCAACGCCGGCAGCGCCGATGACCGCTTGCGCAGCACCGAGTGCCTGGCCAATGTGCTGCATACCCTGCCCAGCCGCGCCATGCTCGCCGATGCCCTGGCGCAGTTTCTGGTGCTGCGCAAATGGCAGAAGGCGTTGCTGATTGTTGGCCCCACCGAAGACGACCAAGCCTACGCCGCTGCCCTGCGCCGCGCCGCCAAACGCTTCGGCGTGCAGCTGGTCGCGGAAAAAGCCTGGCGCTTCGATAACGACCAACGCCGCAGCGCCCAAGCCGATATGCCGCTGTTCACCCAGACCGCCGAATACGACGTGGTGCTGGTGGCCGACGAGCGCGGTGACTTCGGCGAATACGTGCCCTATCAAACCTGGTATCCGCGCCCGGTCGCCGGCACCCAGGGCCTCACGCCCACCGGCTGGCACAAAACCGTGGAAACTTACGGCGCCGCCCAATTGCAAAAGCGCTTCGAAGCCCTGGCCGGACGCTGGATGAACGACCGCGATTTCGCCGCCTGGATGGCCGTGCGCAGCGTTGCCAGCGCGGTGAATAAACTGCATCAGGTCGACCCCCAGGCAATCCGGCAACTGGAGCTGAGCGAGCAGTTGCCCCTGGATGGTTTCAAGGGCCGCAAGCTCAGTTACCGCGCCTGGAACGGCCAGTTGCGCCAACCGATTCCCATCGTGCAGCCGCGCGCCCTGGTCAGCACTTCGCCCCAGGACGGCTTCCTGCACCCCACTAATGAAATGGACAGCCTGGGTTACGACCAACCCGAGGTGACCTGCCGCTTTCCCTGATCGCCCACAATAATAAGGAACTCGCCATGCGCCGCACCCTGCTCTCATGCGCCCTGCTGCTTGCCGCCGGGCATGCCATGGCCAACACCGCCTGGGTCTCCAACGAGAAAGACAACAGCCTGAGCCTGATCGACCTGAACACCCTGCAGGTCACCGACACCCTCAAGGTCGGCCAGCGCCCACGGGGCTTGCTGCTGTCCCATGACAATAAGCTGCTGTACATCTGCGCCAGCGACTCGGACCGCGTGCAGGTGATGGACGTGGCCACGCGCAAGATCATCAAGGAACTGCCCTCCGGCAAAGACCCCGAGCAGTTCGCCCTGCACCCCAATAACCGCTGGTTGTATGTGTCCAACGAGGACGATGCGCTGGTCACGGTGATCGACACCGAGACCGCCAAGGTGCTCGGCCAGATCAGCGTCGGCGTGGAACCCGAAGGCATGGCGGTGAGCCCGGACGGCAAGTGGGCGGTCAACACCAGTGAAACCACCAACATGCTGCACTGGATCGACACCAGCACCCAGACCCTGGCCGACAGCACCCTGGTGGATCAACGCCCGCGCTTTGTCGAATTCAGCCACGACGGCGCGCAGCTGTGGGCCTCGGCGGAAATCGGCGGCACCGTGACCATTCTCGATGTGGCCAGCCGCAAGGTGCTCAAGACCCTGACGTTCGCCATCAAGGGTGTGCACCCGGACAAGGTGCAGCCGGTCGGCATCAAACTCAGCGCCGACGGTAAGTACGGATTTGTCGCCCTCGGCCCGGCCAACCATGTGGCGGTGATCGACGCCAAGACCTTCGAGGTGCTCGATTATCTGTTGGTGGGCCGCCGCGTATGGCAGCTGGCGTTCACCCCGGATCAAAAACAACTGCTGGCCACCAACGGCGTCAGCGGCGATGTGTCGGTGATCGATGTGGACAGCCTGAAGGTGATCAAGTCGATCAAAGTGGGGCGCTATCCGTGGGGCGTGGTGGTCACGCCATGACCGCCCTGACCGTGCAGGACCTGAGCTTCGCCTACGGCCCACGTCAGGCCCTGTGCGAGGTAGGTTTCAGCCTGGCGCCAGGGCGCTTTGCCGCGCTGCTGGGGCCTAACGGTGCCGGCAAATCCACCTTGATCGCGTTGCTCACGCGCCTGTATCACCTGCAACGCGGCGAGATCCACGTTGGCGGCCACTCCCTGCGCGACGCACCGCGAGCAGCCCTCAAAGAGCTGGGGGTGGTGTTCCAGCAAAGCACCCTGGACCTGGACCTGAGCGTGGAACAGAACCTGCGCTATCACGCCGCGTTGCATGGCTTGTCACGCCGGCATACCGACCTGCGCGTCGAGGCTGAGTTGGCACGCCAGGGCCTCAGCGAGCGACGCCGTGAAAAGGTCCGCGCACTCAACGGCGGGCACCGGCGCCGCGTGGAAATCGCCCGCGCCCTGCTGCATGAGCCGCGCCTGCTGTTGCTGGACGAAGCCAGCGTCGGCCTCGACCCGGCCAGCCGCCTGGGGTTGAACCAGCATGTGCGCCAGCTGTGCCGGGAGCACGATCTGAGCGTGTTGTGGACCACGCACCTGCTCGATGAAGTGCACGCCGACGACGCGCTGATGATCCTGCATCAGGGCCGGTTGGTGGCCAGCGGGCAAGTCGACGCGCTGGTGCAGGAACATGACGGCGATCTGGGTCGTCTGTTCGCCGGCCTGACCCGCCCCACCGCAACGGGAGCGCCAGCATGAATGCGTATTGGCAGTGCCTGCGCGGCATCGTGCTGCGCGAATGGCTGCGGTTTGTGTTGCAGCGCACGCGGTTTCTCAGCGCCCTGGTGCGGCCGCTGTTGTGGCTGGTGGTGTTCGCCGCCGGGTTTCGCGCCGCGTTGGGCATCTCGGTGATCGAACCCTACGACACCTACATCCCTTACGAGGTGTACATCATTCCAGGGCTGGCCTGCATGATCCTGCTGTTCAACGGCATGCAAGGCTCGCTGGCGATGGTCTACGACCGGGAGATGGGCAGCATGCGCGTGTTGCTGACCAGCCCGCTGCCACGCACGTTTTTGCTGTGCAGCAAGTTGCTGGCCACGGCGTTGATTTCCCTGTTGCAGGTGTATGGGTTCCTGGCGATTGCCTGGGTCTACGGCGTGCAGCCGCCGGCCATGGGGCTGTTGCTGGCCTTGCCCGCATTGTTGCTGGTGGCGCTGATGCTCAGTGCGCTAGGGCTGTTGCTGTCCAATGGGATCCGTCAGTTGGAGAACTTCGCCGGGGTGATGAATTTCGTGATTTTCCCGCTGTTTTTCCTGTCGTCGGCGCTGTATCCGCTGTGGAAGATGCGCGATGCCAGCCAATGGCTGTACTGGCTGTGCGCGGTCAACCCGTTCACCCACGCGGTGGAGCTGGTGCGCTTCGCCCTGTATGAACGTCTGGCCGGCCTGGCCCTGGCGGTCTGTCTGGGCTTGACCGTGCTGTTCACCCTGCTGGCAGTGCTGACCTTCAACCCGCAACACGCGGCGTTGCGCAAACCGGGCTGAGGCCGGCAAAACTACTACTTTGGTACTGGTTTTGCTGTCTATCGTCGCATTCCCAAGGGCGTGGGACTCACGTGTAATGGGCGCATAACGATAAGGATTGCCCCGCCATGCTGCCCGCCCGATTGCCCCTGCTGGCCCTGCTGTGCCTGCTCACCGCCCAGGCCCAGGCCGACACGCCACTGTTTTCCGCCGACGGTTATCGCATCAGCCTGTACCGCAGCCCTACGCCCGAGCATGTGTCGGGAGCGACCATCGTCGACACTCCCGCCCTGCAAGCCTTGCTCGGCCAGGTGCCCGCACCGGTGCTGATCGACGTTTACCGTCGCCAATGGCTGCAAGGCCGCTTTATCGAAGACCAACCCCACGCCAACCTGCCCGGCAGCCGTTGGCTGGCCAATACCGGCGACGGCGACCTGACGCCGGAATGGCAAGGTTATTTCGTGCGGCACCTGTACAAGTACACCGGCGGCGACCTGTCGCGCCCGCTGGTGTTCTATTGCCGCTCCGATTGCTGGCTGAGTTGGAACGCGGTAAAACGTGCCGCCAACCTGGGCTATACCTCTGTGTATTGGTACCGCGACGGCTTGGATGCGTGGGAAGCGGCAAACCTGCCAGTGACGGCTGCGACACCCGAGCCTTTTCAATAACCACTACAAGAAGGTGAACGGCCATGTACAAAATCCTGATTGCCGACGATCACCCGCTGTTTCGCGAGGCGATCCATAACGTCATCAGCGACGGCTTCCCCGGCAGCGAAGTGATGGAAACCGCCGACCTGGACAGTGCCCTGGCCCTGACCCAGGAACACGACGACCTCGACCTGATCCTGCTCGATCTGAACATGCCGGGCATGCACGGGCTCAACGGCCTGATCAACCTGCGCAATGAGTCTCCAACCATCCCGGTGGTGATCGTTTCTGCCGAGCAGGACAAGCAGATCGTGCTGCAAGCCATCACCTATGGCGCGGTGGGGTTTATCACCAAGTCCTCGCCGCGCCTGCAAATGACCGAGGCGATCCAGCAGATTCTCAACGGCAATGTGTACCTGCCGCCGGACATCATCCGCACCCAAAAACCCGGCGCCCAGCGCCGCCTCAACGAAAACCCGGGCTTCGCCCCCGAACTGCTGCAAGCCCTGACCCGCAAACAATTGCTGGTGCTCGAACGCATGACTAAAGGCGAGTCGAACAAACAGATCGCCTACACATTGGAAATCGCCGAGACCACGGTGAAAGCCCATGTATCGGCCATCTTGCGCAAGCTCAATGTACACAACCGCGTACAGGCCATCCTCAGCGCCGGCGACATCGACTTCGGCTCCTACCTGCGCCGCTGAGCCTCCAGACAAACGCGGGGCGAAAGGTGGGAGGGAGCCTGTCCCCGATAGCAGGGGTTCAG
>NZ_JAEILC010000076.1:0-23936 GCF_016307435.1 Pseudomonas sp. S4_EA_1b
GGTTTCCGGCTTACAACCCCATACTGCAGGCTCTATGTATTCTGGCGATATCGATCAGCAATCAAGCACCTTGTGCACGGCGGCGGTGGCCTCCGACGAGGCAGAATTGTTGCTCTGAAACAGACTCAATGGCGCCAGCGACCTATCCAGGGAACATCATGAAAACTGAAGCCGCGAACGATTTTGCCCAACACATCCTGGCCGAGGTGAAACGCCTCGAGGACCTCGCTAAGAGCTGCGCTGTGCAATACGCAGAGACTGACAGTGCAGAGAGCAAAGCGTCCTTCCAGCGCTATTCGTTTGCCGCAGCAGAGATGCGCAAGCTGCATGGCCCGGCCTGCCAGGCCTTCCACGCGGTAGAAGCCTTGATCCCGGCTGGCACCAAGCTCGACTAGGCCTGCAACAGATGGATATCGAGCAGTTCATCCGGGAGGCAGCCGCGCGGGGATGGTCCAAAACCCAGACCCGGCTCGCCCTAGAGATGAGCAGTTATAAGTTCTGGGCGATCCTCGGCGCCATGCCCGCTCTGACTTGGGCTAAACGAGGAACCACTCTCGGCAACAAGCTCGGAAACGCTCGTCGAAAAACTAGCGCTGCAGTTACAGCTGCCATCACTCGAGCACGGGCCTCCAGGCGCGAGAAAAGCCTCTACAACTGGAATGGCCTGTCGGGAACCATCACCGAACTCGCACGGCATTCGCCGGCTGGCGAGACGACCATCAGGCGCCGCTTGAAGGCTGGAATGCCTGTCGATCAGGCCTTCTCTCTTCCCGCCAACAACAGTACGCCGAACGCAGGTTGGCGAACCACCAATAGGAAGTCATCGTGACCAGCAGCAATCCATTCAACGCCCTTTGCTGGGTCAACCAAACCACCTTTCCGGCCGACCTCGAAGAGGGGCTGGTGGCTCTGGGTGCCCCTGCCGACGTAGCTCGCGATATCAGCTCGGCATACCAGCTCACCTCTGACCGCAACCTCATGCGGTTTTACGAGGAGTACGCCTATGCGACCGAAGATGCCGACTGGCAGAAGTACCTTTGTGCTTTCCTCACGCAGCGCATGGCGCAGTACCAGCTGGCCACTTGCGACGAGGACCAGGAACTGAACTCCTCAGGCAACGAGCACGAGGATCCGAACTCGCCGGAAATCACTGCTCCGGAGCTAATCCAGGTACCCAGCTCTGCTGACAGCTACGGCTTCGGCTACGTCGACGGGACCGACCTCAGCAGCCTGCGCCTCTATCGTGACCACTTGGTTGCCATTCTGGACTCGTTTCCCGAAGGACCTTTGGTTACCGCGGACAAATATCAGCAGGACATCACGCTGCTGAACAAGCTTGCAGATGAAGCTCACGCTCAGATGCAGGAAGCCTTCACTGAGCGAGACGAAGTTATCTCGCGCCACGAAGGCGATGGCACTACAAGCAACAAATACAAAGCTGAGCTCTATGACGAGGTCTGGCAGAAGGCCCGCGTTCTCGGGTTTAGCAATGTGACGATGGCCCTTGATGCGCTGCACAAGGTCAGCGTGAAGCCCGAGCTGCTCGAAGCAGCCCGCAAGGCATATGCCCGCCTCAAAAGCCGCACCGGCACAGACAGCGGCGCGGCCATCAACATAGCGGATCACTGCGATATGCAGGCATTCGAAGGCTTCTTCGGCAAGGCGCCCATCGAAACACCAGCCTGAGCAGCCATTGTTTCACCTGTAACCGTACATGCTACGTACCACACCTGGCCCCCAGGCCCTGGAGAAAAGAATGACCACCCAAACTCAAAAGCCTGAAACTCCCACCAGCTCGGCACCTACCCAGCCTAAGCCATTCAGCAATGTGAACGACTGGTTTCTGGCTCAAGAGCCCGGTCGCCAGGATGTTCTACGCGAGGACAAGTGGATGCTTGCCAGCGCGGCGTTCGACGCAGGCCTGCGCTCCGGGGCTGCCGGCAATGGCGTGACGGTCATCGGTTTCCGCTGCCGGCCGACGGGGAGCAGCTCTGAAACCGAGTGGACCCACGTCTACCACCGTGCCCCGGATAGCTTCGAGATCCGAGAATGCGAGATCCAGAGTATCAGTGTCCCTACCCCCGCTGAGCAGCCTCAAGGCGCCCCGATCGCTCACATCGACAGCTCAACTGACTCCGGGGTAACCCTTACCTCTGCAGGGCATGACCGAATCAGCGAGATCGATGATGCGCCTCTGTACCTGGGCGCAGCGGCTTCCGTCCAGCATGCCCCAGTGCCGAAGAACTATGAGGCCCGCGTGGACTTCTTGGTGGCCCTTCTTGAGGCCGGCCTGAAGAAGTGGGAAGACAACCAGGACGACGACCGCGACCAGCTGCTGGTGCTGGCTGATACCGTGGCCCCCTTGTTTACCAGCTTTGCCGCCGACTCGACTCATGCGGTTGCTCTACAAGCGGCCTTGGGCATCGTCGACAAGCTGATTCACACAGCCAATCAGCCCAGTCGCGATGACTTGCAGAGTGCTCGGACCAAGATCGAAAGCAGCCTCCTGTCCCTCTACGGTACAGCTGCCCCGCAGAGTGGTGACGATAGCAGCACCCTTGCAAGGGTTTGCGATCTGCTGGGCATTGGTACGGCTGCACGGACACCATCCGTCATTCTGACGAACATTTCGAACCTCAAGCACTTCTCCGACCTGTTGGACGCGGTCGAGCATGACTTCTTCATGGTGCCGGGCGAGCCTTCGGATGAACCGGAGGATGAAGGTTGCGAGCCTGACGACGTGTGCCTGTTGAACCGCTGGGGTTCCAGCCGAGAGCAATACGTCGAGCAGTTCCGCAAGGCACTTCCGCGTTTGCTGCTCGAAATGGACGTTCTGCAGCCACCGGCTGCGTATGAGCATGTTTTGGACATGGGCGAGGGCCAGCAGCGGACTTCCTTGACGCCTCACAACAACAATCCATTCGGCAAGCCTGGAATCGACTATGACAGCGCCTTCTCGGTGACGTCTGAGCCGCTTTTCCGTGCCCGCAAAGCACTGGCCAGCCGATCGGATAACGCCTGACAAGCTGCGTTGCAGTTTTGGGGACTGATGAGAAGCTTTGCTCATCACCAACACCGGCCAGGATCACCAAGATGACCCATACCCATACCTTCGACAGCACCGGCGATGCCTACGACGCGACTCAGTGTGACGATGACGTCCTCGGCGGGCATGCACTGCTGGTGCTGGATGAAGGTGTGGTGGGTCTTTCCTGGACCTGGCCGGTGGCTGTGACCACTGCTTCGGGCGAACTGCATGAGATGGGCGACGACCCGGCAAAGGTCATCGTTGATGCCGGCTGGACTACTCCCCAGATTCAGCACGCCGTCGCACTTGCTGATGAGCACAACTTCCCAGTTGCTGATTGGGCTCGGAAGGCTGCTTCGGAAAGCGCCTAACCTCAGCAAGCCTAACCCCATACCACTTCCAACGAGAGCACCTGCCATGTCCAAGACTGCGCCATTCAGCTGGATCGTTCGTTTCGATGTCGCCCAGGAGTGGGTGGCTGATGGTTTCGTATTCAGTGACCAGCGAGCCCTGGAGATGCTGGGCGCCGACCTGAGCAGCGCATGCATGTCCACTGAGCTGGCAGCCGCGGTTCTTGCTGCCCCCAGTCCGCTGCGCATTGCTAGCGAACAAGGCTACGGTAAGAACCATCCCCAGGCTGACGCAGCAGTTGCCGAGATCGTGGCCGGCACTCCGAAAGCGAAACCGGGCGAAACCGTTCTGGAATCTGCATTGGTAAATGCGATCAAGCTGCTGGACTCCGTTGCCTTCGTGCAGCATGAGAACGACAACACTGGCGGTGTCCTCTCGGAACTGCGTGATGCGCTGGCGCTGGTGCAGGGCAAAGACCCTATCTCGAATATTCGCTGGGTACCGACTCCGGCCTAACAGCTCACAGCACTGACAATCAAAGGCAAAAATATGAAGTACACCTGGGAAGAGTGCGACATCCACGTGGGACGCCAGGTCGACTCCCACAACCGGGCTGAACGTTATGTCATCGGCTATGACCCTCGCCGCAATCACGAGGATGGCAATCTGACCTTGGTCAGTCTGCGCGATGGCATGCAGCTCACCCAAGAGCACACCGAGGCCTCTTTGGCCGACTACCTCAGCGACAAAGGTAGTGAAAACTCGCGCCATGCTTACCGACCCGTTGACATCCGCCAGGACGACATTCCTTCCCAGGTGACGGAATCACTTGCTGATTCGGTGCCAGAGGAGGCCAAGCCGTGACGATCAAGCTCAAATCGACGAATGCCATGACTGGTGATATTGCCGAATACACGCTTGCCGAGCGGAGCTATGAGGCGGCAGTGAGCGCCTTCTGGCATTTTCTTCGCGGCCGCGGTTGGAGTGCAGCTCAAATTGCCGCGTCGAAAGTGGAACGAGCTGCTTAGACGACACGGCCCAGGCAAGCCTGCATCACGAGCAGAAAGTACTTTCCAAATTTCTCAGTTGGTACTGAAAGCCGGGCCCAAAGCGCGCTTGCATATTTCCAGACATCCGTAGAGTAGAAGTCGTAAGGCACAAAGCCACTTAGACGACTTCCGATGGAGCGACATCATGAGCCAGCAAGAAATGATCCTCGACCAATCCGCCATCCCCTCTTCCGAGTTCAAGTTCGACTTGCTGCTGGGTGGCATCAAAGCTGCTATGAGCGGTGCCAAGTCCCGCGACCTCTGGATGATCGAGACCAAGGATATCGAGAAGATCCACGTTCTTGATGGCCTGAACGTCCGCATCAAGGACGAAGCCCTGGCGGAGCACATCCGCAGCCTGGCAAACAAGATGAAAGCTGAAGGCTTCAAGGCCTCCAAGCCTCTGGAAGTGGTTGTCCTCGAAGAAGGTGGCCAAAGTCGCCTGGTAGTCACCGACGGTCACTGCCGTCTGGCTGCGGTCAAGATCGCGATCGCCGAAGGCGCTGAGATCCAGCAAATTCCGTGCGTAGCTCTGCCGGCGAAAGGCACTTCGCTGCAGGACCTGGTTGCAGGTCTGGTAACCAGCAACACCGGCAAACCCCTGACCACCTTCGAGACTGCCCTGGTCTGCAAGCGCCTGTTCGGCTACGGCTGGAAGGAAGCCCAGATTGCTGAGCGCCTGGCCTTTGGTGAGGCTTACGTGAACATGCTGCTGGAGCTGGTCTCTGCACCGCTGTCGATCGTCACCATGGTGCAGAACGGCGAAGTCGCGGCCACTTTCGCGGTCGAGATGATGCGCAAGCACCGTGATCAGGCGGTTGAAGTCCTCAAGCAAGGCCTGACCGCCGCCAAGGCTGCCGGTAAGAGCCGCGTCACCAACGCTTACCTGCCGGGCGCCGCCCTGAAGAAGCTGGTGAAGCGCCAGGCTGACAGCCTGTACGAGACCGCCAAGAGCATTACCCAGGATCCTGGCTACACCAGCCTGTCCGATGAAACCCGCGGCAAGCTTGACCAGCTGCTGGCCGATATCGCAGAGCGCGAGAAGACCCTCGAAGCGAAGATGAAGAAAGCGGCCGCCGAGGGCGAGCAGGAACAGCAGGAAGAGAAAGAAGAGGAAACCGAGGCCTAACCCCCCACCCGCGCCTGCCGGGCCCCCAAGCAGGCCCGATCCCCTGGAGGTTCGTCACGGCTCCTCCAGGGCTGTATCGGAAAGTGGTCTAGTTGCCGCGCCCATGGCTGAGCCAGAAATGGAACCCATGGGGCGGAAAGTAGCAGGGGCAACCCAGTAAGTCAGACTGGCTAGCTGACCATTAGACCACTCCCCAATGCAGCCGCCGCCCTGGTCGCATGTCCTCGTGCAGGGGGCGAACCGATGGCCAGGTATCCTGCATGAACGCGATATAGTTTTAGCAGGTGCTTGGTGGGCACCTGCAACCCGTCATTGCGAAGCTGCCAGCGGCACTACCTTTCAAACCATCCCGCATGGCCTTTTCAATGGCCCTGATGTGCAGTGGGTGACGGGCAATGCTGCATATGGGCCTGGGAAAGACTATGTCCCCTACCGCAATCCATCCGACCTCTCTCGCCAGCCTCAAGCGTCACGCCAAGTCGATTGGCCGGGAGCTTGGTATAGCTCATCACGAAGCCCTGGATGAAGCAGCTCGCAGGGCCGGCTTCAAAGATCTACGAGACGCCCAGGAGCACCTGGCGAAGCCTGCGGTTCCATTCGAGCATTCGGCTTTCCTGACAGCATACTGGGAGGAGCGCACGGATCTTCTCGATGAGAGCACAAAGATTGGCTGCGGCCGCCTCACGCTTCAGCTCCCTCTAAGGATGCCGCTGGGCGAGCTGGTTTCGGAGGTGTCGCTCGAGAACACGCCATACCTGAGAGGCTTCATCCTTGAGGCCAGCGATCATCTTGAAACCAGGCTCGACTGCTGCTCGGAAGATGATGCGTACACTGCCCTAGGGAGAGCAGCTCGCGCCCTACTTTTCATGGCAGGTACTGGCCTAGCGGGCGAGCCCTCGATTGAGCGCGAGTTGCGCGCCCCATTCCTGTCAGACCATTGCAGCTACTGGTATGACCCTGAGACGAAAGAGCCAGTTACGCTAAGCGAACCCTACAGCAACTACATCTCCGATTCAGACAGAGACAGCCTGAAGTGGAGCGATCTGCACCTGGCTGAAACCAGCTGGAAAGGCATTTATTCACCTGGCAGAGCCCACCCCCTGATTTTCTCCCGATCTGAAGACCTCATTCAGCGGCTGGAGCAACAACTTTCAGCCATGGTTGAAAGCTACAAGTGGGTCAAGCCAGGCATCGATACTGGCAGCTATGCGGCCCAGTTCTACAGTCCCGGCCGGCGCGCAAGTGGGATAGAGAGAACTCCGCGGCCAATGCCATCCCCTCTCGGCGTTGTTCGCAATGGCTCACTTCCCTACGGTTCCCGGACCGGCGGTGAAGCTTCGTTGTGGCGACCGGCTGAGCCAATGCCCCTTGCGTTCCACATGCAGATCGGACCGATCCTTTACGCCCTCACCTACAGCCAGGATGAGCATCCTGCGAAGAAGCTCGCCTACGAGGCGTGGTCTGACCTGAGCCAATGGGTCTGCCATGAGTATTTGCCCAGCGAAGACCTGAACATAGACACGATCTCAGTCTACGAGGGCCCGCTCCTACTGCACTACGATGACAACCAGCAGCGCCTGTCGGCATTGTCCAAAGTCATAGAGCTTCTGGACTCTGGATATCGCGACTGCTCGCCAAAGCGGGAGATACTGAAAACCCTAGGACGGGCTGAGGCTCTTCTTCGAAAGCAGCTGAGCTAATGGCCCTCCAGACGGCGCTATTAGCCCCTTGCATGATCTCCGGGGCGTGAGAACCTGCAGTCATCGGAAACGGCTTATGGAGCCCCCTGATGACTGCTATTCCCCATCCCCTTGATCCTCGTATTGGCGTTCTGATGCGCAACGGTGCGCCAGTTTTCTATGCGTTCCACCAAGGGAACGGGGCCGATCCGATAGAAGGCACCCTCCAGGAGGTTGAGGCTGCCCTTGGCCTGCCGCCCAGGCTTCCCCTGCCCCTGCTTGTTGATGACAACGAGAACCCCCAGGCGCCAGCCAAGCCGCTCGGCAAACTTGGGCGGATTCGTCGTTATGCAGTCACAGTGACGCCCTCAGTCACTCTATACAGCGGCAGTCTCACCTTTGGCGAAACTGTTGAGCATGTCGACGCCCTCAACCGTCGTGATGCGGAAAAGCAGGTCCGGCAACAACTGCGCGAGGCCAACGGCCGATACGGGCCGAAGTACAATGTCGTCGCCCGGCTCGCTGACAACTAGCGCCCCACGAAACCGTTTGTGAGGCTGCACACAGCAGTCTTGCCGTTATATCCGTTCACTAAGGACCTCAAATGCTTTACCTGCTCCTCTGCTCCATGGTCATGCTGGTAGCTATCGTGTCGCTGCATAAGCATATTTTCAAAACGCTGGATTTCCTTCACAGCGGTGAAGGCGCCCGTCCCAACCCTCTCATCCCCATAGTCCCAATGCTTGTCGCAGGAGCGTTCTGCGCGCCACTTCTGGTCCTGTTCTTTGGTGACCTGTTCATCGATGCGGAAAAGGGTTCGCCGATCAACTACGGTCGCGGCCAGATCTACTTCATGCTCGCCGGCTCGCTGGGGCTTCTGGTGATGGGGTTGTTTGCCGCCCGCTCTGCCTGGGTGGAGGGGAAAATTGGGTTCTGGGCCACTGGCCGGCTGACTGTGATGGCTCTGGCCGGTGTTGTCGGCTGCATCTCTGCGTACCAGCACCTGTCATTTTTCAGCACTGACGAAGATGGCATCGCCAATGTTGGCCTAATACGCGAAATGGCCGATCTTGGTGATATGGAACAGTGCGTTAGCGCTATGGCCCTAGTTCAGTTCCGCGACGCAGGCCCCCTCACCTACCGCTGCCCCACCACTGTCCTGTTCAACCGGGACTCTCAGCAGCCCTTCGCGCCATGGCCGGACTATGTTGAGGGCACTAGCCAGAAGCTGGCCGATGCAATAATGACGATTAAAGACGCGACTGAGCGTGGCTACTCGGTGCAGAAGCGGGATCACTAAGAGGGAATCCAGAATCGTGCATCTCAGGAGTCAGCATGAGCGCTCAAACGAAAAAGATATCTGAACTAACAGTCTCTGAATGGGCGGCCAAGTTGCAAACTGCCTATGAGAACCCGATTACGATCACCCTCAATCCTGATGGCTCCGGAATCATTCATAGCAATGACAAAAAGCCTGGGAACACGGCTTACTTTCACAGGCCTGAAGATGCACTGCATTGGTTAGGTCTGCCCGAAACCGAAATTGAGGTCTGACCGGCACCTACGCTTGCATTTTTCTAGGCTGTGCGAGCATCGAAGTATTTCGCACACGGAGAAAGATGATGAAGACCACTGCCGCTCAGGACGCCGCAATCAAGGCCGCCAATGCGATCCTCGCAAAGGCCGGCCTACCAAAGTACAGCCCGCGGCAGTACCCCACCCTGGAGCTTGAGGGCGTAGATTCGCCCATAGCGGTAGATCTCTCACGCCTGGTCAGGGTTTCGCCTAGCCCCTTCCAGTCGCAGTGGGAGGTTGTCGGTGGTAGCGGGAAGTGGCACAACCGGATTGGTCGGCACGTCGGGGCTCTCGAGATCGTGAACTCTCGAGCACATGGCATTCTGCTTGAGTTCCCCGAAGGCCAGGTTCAGGCCTTCAACCCAATGGACATGTTCCCCTGGAAGGGCGAGCAGGTTCTCTTTCAGAAGCAGCAGCTGTCGCTGGCGGTCTAGCTGTTTGAGAGAATGCCCCACAGGTGGAAAAAAGTGCACCGTTTTGAGTTGCACGGCATCTGCAGGTGCATAGTATGGGAAGCCTCTTTGACAATGAGGCTCCCCCATGAACCCGCTGAAACCAGCGTCCATCTTCCTCTGTGCAGCCCTGACCGGCTGCTCCCCTTCCGACGACCAGTTGGCACCTTGGCCCGAGCAGGATGGCAACTACCTCCAGCTCCAACAATCTCCAAGCGGCGAATGGTTTCTGGCGGGCGCCGTAGTCAAAAGCGGCAAGGCAGCCACCGCTCTCTTCAAAGTGGAAATACCCGCGGATCCTTCGTCTCTGCTCACTCAGCATGTTCCGCTCGCCTCGATTCATGTCCGCGGCTTGGACTGTGAGTCCCTCGTGTTCAAACACCTGATCGTTGATCGGCACTCCCATGTCGAGTCGTACTGGATGGCTATTCCCAGGGGGAGAACCGTCGTAAAGCCTTCCTGCCAGATCAAGAACCCTCCAGAAAAATGGCGGTTCGTGGATGGGGCCTAATGCGGCCTTGCGCTTTCGAAGAAACATGGATGATTGAGGTAT
This sequence comes from Pseudomonas sp. S4_EA_1b, assembly GCF_016307435.1. Taxonomy (NCBI): domain Bacteria; kingdom Pseudomonadati; phylum Pseudomonadota; class Gammaproteobacteria; order Pseudomonadales; family Pseudomonadaceae; genus Pseudomonas; species Pseudomonas sp. S4_EA_1b. Next base: position 9,817 of record NZ_JAEILC010000076.1, read on the forward strand.
ACCCAATTCATCCAAAGGAGATGCCTTGATGGCTACTCATGAACACTGGACCCGCCACCTTCCGGCCGGCGATCAACGCACCGTCGAACTGAGCAAGGCGATCGAGGGTGACAATGAACACCTCTCCAATCTCCTCGATCGCGTCGACACCGTGCTGGAGCAGCGCCTGCAGCGTATTCGCGAAGCTGGGGTAAACGAGAGTTCTGGCTACTCCATCGACCAGATCGAACGCGCCAAGGCACTTGTGGGCCGTGAGCTGGTGCAGGGCACGTTGCGCGCAGCGAACATCCTGCACCAGGAAGCCCGCTTCATGTTGACCTCTACCTCCGAGGTTACCGAACGCCTGGTTGACGCCATCGCTGAAAAAACCCTGGAACTCATCAAGCTGCTGAAGCAGCTGGAAAGCACCTGTGCAAGCCTGCAGCTGGTCGCCAATACCACCCGCAGCTGATATCGCGAGAACACCTGAATGACCAAAGTGACTGAAGCCGTTCGCGATGCCATCGCCACGGCACAGAACCAACGCAGCACAGTCCCTGAGCTGCCCAGCGACTGGATCAAGCGTGCTGAGACTGCCATCAAGCAGGAAAGCTTGCCTGCGGTGATGGATGTCGCCGTGGAGCTCGTCGAGTCTCACGCAGGGTATCGAGCCACCTGGGATCATTGGCCGTGGCTGGACACTCTTCGTGATGTCACCCGCGTTGAGCGGGCCCTGCGAAATGCCAAGAAGATCCTGGGCTACGGCGAGCCCGATCGCGCGGTGAAGTACTTCTGCAGGTTTGCCGGCAGCACTGAAGTAACCGCCAAGGCGGCCCTGGGGCTCAACTGACTTCAGGCCCTGAAAAATTCAGGGCCTCATCATGAGGTAACAATGATGCGTATGACCTAAGACCAAATCATCGATGCCATCCGCAATCTGTACAACGACACGAGCGTGCCCCGCAGCGTGACGAAAGACGACCTGGAGCAGATCCAGGAGGAAGTCGAAACCTTGCTGGACACTTTGAAGGACGCCTAACCGCTGGCTGCTGAAGGCACTCGAGGAGAGAACATGACATTCGCCGTTAAACGGACATATGGCAAAGGTGGCCACGATTACCTGCACGCATGGTGCGAAGAGTGGGGCACGGCCTGTATTGGCTCGGTAAAGCGGGCGATGCTCTTCAGCACGCAGAGTGAAGCCGAACAGGCCGCAGCGCGGGCACAACGAACTTGCAAGGGTGTCGGCGGCCTACCCGCCCAAGGCGTCAACTTCACGGCTGTTTCCATCTAACCGCAGCCTGGCCCGCGGCCAGGCCTCCCGAGAGCGCATCCAGGGCGGTGCGCTGTCGAGAGCAACCGACTACGAGTAGAGCGAAATGCCGAGCTTAGGAAAGCACCACTTCACCCATTCGAACCTAGCCGGTGAAAGCATGGAGTTCGATGCAGCGGTAACCGTCACAGACAATGGCGTGTTTAGCATCGTCATCCCCGCCGAACTGGAGGAGATCTGTCTTGGTCTCGGCTATCGGCTTGAGCAACCGCAGAAGAACCTTTTCCTTCGTGGCCGTGATCTTGATCAGCTGAAGAGCCAGGTTCGCAAGGCAATGGAAGAACACCTCAAGACTGAGCGTGTTGCCGAACGGGTCATTGTCTACTCGACAGATCTCAAGGTTGCCTTCTGGCAAAATCCTGACGGCAGCATTGCCCCTAACGGTTATCTCGGGGATGACCGTGAGAAAGGTGGCGACTGGAGTGCCGTCAGCTCGTTATCGGCCACGAAGGTTGCAAGTCACTACCACGTCGGACTGTTCGCACACGTTGTTGACCGGGTCGAGTATCGCCGTGGCGCCGCCGGGACGAAGGTTGCGTACGAGAAAGTAGACATCGGGCGCTTCAACTCGGATGAAAGGATGGACTGGGCGTATCGCCTGAACGCTTTCACCGGCCTCGCCCAGAATTATGAGTGGATGGAAAGCCTGTCCCGTATGCCTTACACCGAAGAGGCCGCAAAATTCTTCCACGACAGCCTGGCCGGTCTATGCCTGCTTGCCAGGCAGATCGATGGTTTCTTCAAGTCCCCTGACGCTCTCCGCCTGGCTATCGAGAAACAAACACCCCTTCTTCAAAGCCCGGCATAGAATTACTCGGCTCTCCCTTCCCCTTCAGCCTGGTAAGAAACGCAGCAGATCCGAGATGAACATGTCCGTAAATCAGCAAACAGTAGACGAATTGAAAGCCCTTTTCCGGGTTGGCCACTGCGTTGATATCTACAAAGCCACAGCTGCCCTGGCCAGGGCGATTACTGAAGAGCTGAAGCCAGTCTCTGAATCCGAGATCAACGCTATCTGGCAGAGCGTGGTTGAGCCGGAAGATTTTGCCTACGTCGTTCAGCAAAACGAAAAAACCCTCTTCGGCATTCCATTGCTGTTTAAGCGATACGCCGAGTTTGTTTCCTCGATAGGTGAGCACCTCGGAATAGAGCTCGATGACGACGACATGATGTGCGATGACTGGATCGCGGACACCATGCCCAAGACCCGCGATATCGCTACTGCATTGATGGAGCTGACCGTGGACTACCTATCAGAGGCCAGCAAGAAGATGAAGGAGGAGACTGGTACCACCCCTGCAGAGGTTTTTGTCCAGTCCATCAATACAGGTGAGTCCTTCCAGCAGTCTCAGGCCCGCCTGCGGCATGCGACTCAGGGGCTACGCGTCGTCAAGCCAAAGGATTAACGGGAGGCGCCATGCCTGATATCAGCCAGAACTTCCTACGCCAGCTGGCAAACCTACAGAATGAACGATCGCCTGATGACGTCCGTTTGCGCCAGGTGCATCTCCAGGGGTACATCCTGGCTCTGCACGAGGCCGAGCTGATAGATGAAGCTGCAAAGCTTCAGCTCGAGCAACTGCTGGAGCTACGCGTCGACCAACGCCTCAGCGCCCTGGATGAAACGCCGGAATACGGCGAGCAGGAAGCAGTGTCCCTGGCTACACCTTCCCTTCACGAGGCGACTGGTAGCGGGAGCCAGGTTCACCGCATTTCCAACCATCCTACCGAGCGCGACCGTCCAGGCCTGCTGATGGCCCGCGCTGCTCTCTTCCGTAGACAGGGGCAGTACGGTGATGCATTCAGCATTTGCGACTTGCTCATTGAGCAGATAGGGCTTTCATGTGCGGAGAAGGAGCCAAGTTACGACGATCTGCTTGTAGCCGCTTCTGTGCAGGATAAACCGTGACATCTCACCAGGTGCAGCGATGAACAACAGGTTCCGAAACCCCATCCTGCGCAACCAGTTCGACTCGATGGTGAGCAAGTACAAGCGCCGCCATAGCGACCTTTTCACTGCTGATGGTGCGCCCCATAGCGGTGCCGGTGGTGGGCAAGCATTCTGGCACGGCTACCGGGGGACAACCTTCGGGGCAGGCTTCGTCACTGCGCATGACAAACAGACGCCGGCATACGCCAGCTGGCGAGCTGGGCAGGCATGCAGAGCCGCAGAAGGCTCTTCGCCGGCCTACCCGCACTAGCCAAGGATTCAACCAGATGCTCAACCGCCAGCTCGTACGTCGCCTCCCCCTCAACCGGCACGGCCGCATTTTCGGCATTGGCGACGTGCACGGCGCATTCGATCTCGTGATCGAGGGCATGAAGGCAGTTCAGTTCGATCGTCGGGTAGACCTCCTTCTGTCCGTGGGCGACCTGATCGACCGTGGTAAGGGATCTCATCGCGTTGCGAAGTTCCTGGACCAGCCCTACGTCCACGCCGTGGCCGGCAATCACGAGGATGAGCTTCGGAAGCTGTATGCCAACGGGGAACCGCCAGAAGAGGTTCTGCGATGGGCTGCACGCCACAACGGCTTCGGATGGTGGCTGGATACAGACAAGGCTACCCGCCAGGCAATCCTGAACGCTATCAGGGATCTGCCCATCGCGATCGAAATCGAAACCACCCGTGGCAGCGTCGGAATCGTCCACGCCGAAGTGCCGATCGGCATGTCCTGGCAGCAGTTCACTGCAAACATCGAAGCTGGGGATGAGCGCACGACACACAGTGCGTTGTGGGGGGAGAGCCGGATCAAGCAGCGGGACCAAAGCGGCGTAGCAGGCATCGGCCGTGTCTTCGTTGGCCACCGCATCCAGTGGAAAGGCATGCAGCGCCTCGGAAACGTCTACGCCATGGACACTGGCGCCACCTTTGCCGAAATTTCGCCTGCAGAGTGCCCAGAGGCCCGACTCACCTTCGCCAACCTGGAAATGGCCACCCTGAAGCTCAGTGAACCACCGAGGAACCCCGGACGCGTCGATCACCGAGACGGGGCAATCCCCTCCAAACCGTTTGGCGCATACGCTCGGCCTGCAGTCAGCTAACTGGGCGAAACTACGTCGTCAGGAAGTGTCTTGCCGTACCCGACCCCGCAGGGACTTCCTCGAACCCCATCTGCTGAAGCAAGCTGATCATCCCGGCCGAAGCAGGCATGCACCGCACCAGCATCCTACGGCCGGTACTGGCCAGTTCGGTGCGGAAGGCATCTATGGCATAGCGGCCAAAGCCTCTCTTCCTCCACTTCGACTTAATCAGAACCACGTTCAGATCTAGGACTGCTGCGTTTTCAGTCGCTCTGAGCACGCACAGTCCAATGGCCTGGCCCTGCACTCTGACCGCGTAGGTCGTCACCATCGCCGGCTTTCCTCGGCTCACGGCCTCATTGGCCGCTTGCAACTCCCAGACGTACTGAACAGCATCAACCATTGTTTTCGGGCCAGTGAAGTGGCCGTTCCCAGCCTCAATCTGCAGCAGCTCAGTAAACCCTTCGATCTCCTCGCTTGTCGCCTGTCCAACCTCTGGCTCGACGTACCTGATGCCTCTGAAAAAACCTGCCGCCTGGCGGAGCCTGTCCCAAATCACACCAATTTCCTTGCTCAATGCTAATAGGGGCCCCGTAGGGCCCAAGCGTTAGTCGATTAGTTCGTTCCAGCCTGCTCGAGGTGCGGGCCGACGTAGGCCACAACGACACGGTTATCGAGCACATCGAAGTAGACCCGCATGCTCTCTACCGGCCCCCACCCGTTCCCTACCCTCAAGCGGTACTCAAAGAACCGCGGAGCCCCCTGGTAGACAAACTCCCTCTGCGCTCGCATCTGGGTGGTGACCTGAACCGTTTGGGACTCTCTGGCGGCAAAGCCATTGCTGAACATCTCGCGGCCCACCTTCCCCATGGGCACGCCCTTGCGCACTTCATCCAGGTACTCGAAGAGCAGCTTGCCCAGCATCTCAATCAGCTTGTCTGGTTGAGCAAAGTGCTCGGCGCTGCGAGCGCTCTTCCAGGCTGAGTCGAGAATCTCGACTCGATCTTTGGCCGTGTAGGAATAGAACCGCAGGATCTCTTCGGGCGAAAGACGCCGGCCTCGTGCGATCCGGCAAGAAAGGGCAGCAAGATCTTCGTCAGCACAACCCAATGGCTGGTCTGGACGCTTCTGCAGCGCCTCGACAAGCTGGTTCAGCCGGAAAACATCCGCTCTAGACTCCTTGAGCTCTCTTTCAAGGGCGTCGTTGGCATTGAGCAGATCGAGCTCCAGATCATTCTTTGACTCATCAGCTGCTGGTGCAGGAGCCTGGGCTGGCGCGATCACAACTGGAGGGGCCTCCACTTGCTCTACCGGCGGGGGAACTGCAGCTGGGGTCTCCTCCACCAGAGCACCAGGATCCTTTGCACGGGCTACTGCAGCACTGAAGCGGTCGATGCTTACGGCGAACCGCTCCATGCGGTCGAGCGCGTCATCAATCATGGTTGGGAGTTTCTTCGACAGCTCATCACCTTTCTGGCTCAGGCTTCCAATTTCTTTGAAATCCCCCTTGTCCCTGAGCAGCGTTGCGAGCTGTTCGTGTAGCTCCTCGATCTCAGAAACCGCATCGTCAATTTCGTCGAAGAGCTCGCACTCCAACTCTGTATTCAGCGAAGCCAGAAAGTTTCTTGCTTCAGCCAAGACCTCATGGTCCCCAAGCTGAACCTCATCAGGGAAAACGATTTTCGATAGGTTCTCTAACCTGAGTTGTGCTCCTGGGTTGAGGTCTAGATCAGACAGTATGGACAGCCTGGTCTGCCAGCTCCCATGGGCACGAACTAGCAGGGTGGTGAATGCGTGAATTACAAGATAAGAGTCCGGTCTAGATGCCAGCATGAACGCTTGAATCGTCTCCAGATAGAAATCGACCGCGTCATTACTGCAAATCAACCTTTGCCGGCTGCAGCGAGAGATTATGTCTGCTAGGTAATATGCAGAAACTTCGGGGCTGCTCTCAAACAGAGGGCTCTCTGCGTTCAGCCCCTGGGAGTCGGTGATCGACTCAATGACGCGACCACCATAAACGTCTTCTAGGCGTTCGTAGCAAGAGATAAGCGCTTCACGGATGATTGGCTGAGGGATGGACATGAGCAAGAGGTGCAGAGCCATGTCCACGACATAAACGTTTTTCCCTCCAGATAGCTCCTCGTCCCTGTTCAGCAGGGTGGATATCAGAACCGCTGACGTGGCAATTTCTCGGCTGAACCCACCGGCATCGCATATTTCCCCTATCTCAGGAATCGCTTCTTCGACCCTATCAAGTAGATGATCCGCCCGCGCCCCAGTTATATCACGGAGTAATCCGTTATACGTTTCTTCACCTAGAAGTCTCACCATCTGCTTATGTAAGTCGACTAGGTCTTTTATTTCGTTTGCTCGCTTGAACCCTATCTTGTCTACGAAGGCCTTAAATACGCCGGGATCCAGAATCGTTAGGGTCAGCAATGCACCGCGTGGAATTGCTTTCAGTGCGCCCTTGGCTCTGCCATTAATCTTTATCCCTGACTCCACTACCTCTCGCCAAAGAGCGTTCATAGCCTCCCGTGAACCAAGCAAGGTTTCCCAGGCTTCGTCGCACGTTTCCTCACGGAAATACAGCATCGGCGGGCGTGCTAAAAAATCGGACTGATCGTTCACTCGGGACATTCTCTTCACCTGACTATGGGGTAATTTTTGCGACGTTGACCCGCTGTTGATGGCAGCCAGCCATCAGCAGTAGGGGCCCATTCTAAGGGGCCAGGTAAGGGACGAATACAGGGTGTTGCACATTGCCTGACTCGTGCGAGCCTGAATGGGCATCCACATACGAGGGGTTCCCCATGCCTGCACGGCACATGCAAATCCACCTGATCGACAAGAAGCCGGACGGCTCGCCAGCCGTCTTGCATCAAAGCGAGACCGAGCTTCCGCTCAACGAAAGCACAGAGAACCTTCTGTTCGACCTGAACGAGGCTTACAACGCCAAGCAGGGGAAAGCCTGGGGCTTCTTCCACGATGAGTCGGGCGCCTATCCCCTCAGCGGCTGGCTGAAAGACTACCTGGACGGTGCGCGGGAATTCGGTGACTTCACCACTACCGCCGTCGAGCACCTTCAACGGCTGATGGAAGAGTCCAACCTTTCCACTGGCGGCCACGTGCTGTTCGCACACTACCAACAGGGCATGACCGACTACCTGTCGATCGCCCTACTGCACCACCGGGAAGGCATCACGGTAAGCGAGAAGCTGGATGTGACGCCGACCAAGCACGTCGACCTCTCGCAGCTGCACCTGGCCGCCCGGATCAACCTCAGCGAGTGGCGAAACAACAAGCAGTCCAAGCAGTACATCTCGTTTATCCGCGGCAAGAACGGCAAGAAGGTCTCGGACTACTTCCGCGACTTCATCGGCTGCCAGGAAGGCGTTGATGCGCCGAGTGAGACGCGCACGCTGCTGAAGGCGTTCAGCGATTTCGTCGAGGCCGAGGATCTGCCTGAAGAGCAAGCTCGCGAGAAGACTGGCACCCTTGTCGACTACGCCACCACCCAGGCCAAGATTGGTCAGCCGATCACCCTGGAAGAATTGTCCGGCCTGATCGATGAGGATCGCCCTCGCGCCTTCTACGAGCACATCCGCAACAAGGATTACGGCATGTCCCCGGAATTTCCGGCCGACAAGCGGACCCTCAACCAGTTCAAGCGCTTCACCGGTCGTGCCGAAGGTCTTTCAATCAGCTTCGATGCGCACCTGCTCGGCAATAAGATCGAGTACGACGAAAGCCGCGACGTGCTGACCATCCGGCAGCCGCCTGTACAGCTTAAGGATCAGATCAAGCGATCGAACGGCTGAGATCCGGCCCTCTGCCCCACTGCCATCCTGCTTGCTGGCCTACCCCAGGTCCTCAGGCAGGATGATTCGCCGGGTTGCGCTTTTCGATCTTGTGGAACAATACCTACATTCAAGTGCTGCTCTGCCTGGTGCTGAGCAGACATGATTGAGAGGACTAGGATATGAACGCAGATCGCAAGCGCCACGCCCAGAAGATCGCCACCTATACCGCCGCTGTTGAGCGTGCTGGCTTTGCTAAGGTCGAAGCCGTGATTGGCTCTCAAGCCGCGGGCAAGTTTGAGCTGGCTGCTGATGCACACCGTCGCCAGCAAGCTGACCACATCGTTGCAGACTTCCTGGCTGACGCGCAGTCGTCGGTCAACGACGATGATTTCGATATCTACGACGTCCTGCGTTCCGCCTAACCAATCCCACCACACGCGTAGAGAAGGGTCGAGGATGAGCAACGCAGTTATTGCTGGGCATCAGTTCCGGGCAGCCATGTGGCGCCGGTACGCGCAAGCCTGGGACGGCCGGAAGACTCCGACTGGCGTCGGGCGTTCGTGGGTTGAGAACATCCTGAAGATCAGCCGCGAGGAATGCATGCGGCGGGCTTGGGAAAGCCTCAATCTTTCACGGAAAACTCAACGGTAGCCTCACTCAATGCGGGCCTATGCGGCATTCGAGCACGACTACTGCTGCATATCTGCAAAAGATCCTTTCTTACGACCGACTGAAGAAACGAGCCGTGGCCAAAGCAGCTACAAAAGACGAGATCGAAACCCTCGAACGAGAAGGATACTCCTTGGGTTGGCAGGATGGTCTCATGATGCGTGAGTGCGCTCCCCCCTTCTCCGTACACTCGGTTCAGGGCCGTAAGTATCTGGCTGGCTACAAGGCAGGCAAACTGCATCGTGAATTCCTCAACGCACGCGGAATGAGGCACGTATCCCGCTCAGTCGAGAAAACCAGCTCTGGATGGCACTGGATAGTCCTTGTCGAGGGACAGCTAGCTGCCAGTGGCTGTGAGAAGACCCGAAAACAAGCAGAGGGGGTTGCCGAAAGCACTGCAATCGATAAAGCCTTCTCCCCCCTCATCTGAAAGCAAGTAACTGAGGAAAGCCCATGAAACTGTTCGTTCTGTTTGGTCAACGTAAGTGCGATTACCCTGGGCAGTACGCCCTGGAGGCCCTGGCCTGCATGGATGAAGTGGGACAGTCTGACAACCCCGACTACCTGGAAGGCGAACACGCCAAGTACCAACAGAGCCAGGAGTTCGATCGGCTGAGCCTCATTCCGCTTGAGGTCAGTGAGAAAGACATTCGCCGTATCATGTACCCCGAAGACCAGGTGGTTTCTGCCACTGTCATTGAGCCCGAGTGATCAAGAGACGCCCTATGGATACCAACCCCACCCTCCACATCGTTACTCGCCTGAATGGCGGTTATGCCCGTGAGGATGCCCCCGAGATCAGTATTATCGGCTGCTTTACAGACGCCGGCGTGGCCCGCTCCGTTGCTCTGGCAACCTCCAGCAAGGTCGTACCTGTGGTTCTGAATTCCGTCGCCGGCGGCCTGTTGGATTCGTTTAAGCAGTTGGGGCTATCCTTCGACCCTCAGGTGCTGTCCTGCACCATCAATGCTCAAGCCCAGATCGAGGGGTCTGACAACAACTAGGTAGCCCACCGTGACCCATGCCACCGCGATTCAAACGAATAAACTCATTGGAAATCGCCGCCGACCAGCCCCGCCTAGCCAGGCGAAAGTAGCCGCTATGGTCGATAGCATTCGTACTCTGGGCAGAATCGTCGAGCCATTGGTGGTCCGTCCTGTTGCAGGTGGCCTTTACGAGATAGTCCAGGGTGAAACGCGCTGGATGGCTGCGAAGCAGCTGAACATCGAGATAATTCCTGTCCAGGTCATTCCTTTTGACGACCACGAAAGCTCCATAGTTTCTGTGATCGGCAATCTGAATCGAGAGGCCATTCAGCCAAGCGAAGTTGTAACTTGGCTTGAAAGCGCGGTCTCGGAGTTTGGAGTGAACGCTGCTGAAATCGTGATGGAGATGCTCCCGGCTCTTCGGGAGATAGCAGCTTCGCATCCAGAGCAAAAAGACCGTATCAATGCCATCCTGCTCAGCTGTGGCGTCGAGCAAGACGAAGGAAATACCGATGAAGCGTGATCTCCTCGCTTCTATCGGTGCCGATGCCAGCCCTCTGGCCCAGGCTGCCAAGAAAGTCCTCCGCGAGGCGCTGGATCGGGTCGAGGTGCATCCGTGCGACGAGGGCGACGACACTATCGCCGCCAAGCAACTCCCTCCCGAGTTGCAGGCACTACTCCAGGCCCTGATTGATGTGGACGAGCAGCACCAGCAGGCCACCGACGACTGAAAGCCGAAACAGCCTCAGCGCGTATGCGTTGGGCTTTCTTTCTTCGTTCGCAAGTAGCAACAACCCCTCAGCCCTCCCCCGCACTCTTAGCCACCTGGCTCCCCAAGACGCCTAACTGCCCCCACAAGTGGGACGAATGCACCACTTGCATATTCCAGTTTCTCTGGAGAATCCGCTCAAGGAATTCCTGCCTGTAAAGGCAATGGCGTTCTAGCGCTGCCCAGCATTGAGCCGGGCATAACGGATTTACAGGAGAGCCCCCATGAACATGCCCGTGGTCACCCTCGACCACCTCAAGAGCCATGTGCTTCCCCAGCTATTCCAAAAGCCGGCAAGCATTGGCGAATACGGCAACCTTGCTACCTCTTCCGCCAATATGGACAAGCTTTCCTCCCTCATGGAGAACGGCGCCGCAAGTGCACTGGCTGCGAAAATCGCAGAGGTCCTGTCCAAGATGGCGGACGCAAGCCCGGAAAAGATCACCAAGCCTCCGACCTGGCTAGAGCGTTTCCTCGGCGGCGGCCTGGAGAAGCAAGTCCGCTACCGAGTAGCCCGCAAGACGCTCGAGCAGCTGCTCAGCGAGGCCGAAGGTCATGCTCAGGGCGTACGTGACACCGTGACCGCCATCGACGTGCTGATCTACAGCCATGGCGAGGAAACCGCCTGCCTGAAGATGTTCATCCAGGCTGGCCGTGAGTACCTGGACGAGCACCCTAACGCCGGTGCTATCGCCGAGGGCTCGCTTGAGTTCGATCGTCCACGCGAACGGCTGGCCCGCAAGCTGGCCAACCTGGCAACCCTTCTGGCTTCCCACGAACTGAGCATCAGCCAGATGAAGCTGAGTCGCGCCCAGGCCGTCGACATGCTCGACCGCTTCAGCGAAACGGTCTCGGTGCTGGTGCCGGTATGGCGCCAGCACACGCTGACGCTGATCACCACCACCCACATGTCCCCGACGATGGTTGCTGAAGCCAGCAAGGCTCACCAGGCGCTGATGAACAGCCTGTCGCACAGCCTCGACGGCATGAAGCACCACTAACCGGCCTTCGCCAATCGAAACCGACTCCTATCGACTCCGAGGTAATTCCCGTGCAAGCACCAGCCATCGTGACCACGTCCACCACAACTACCGCTCTCGCCCTCACCGACCTGCAGGCGCTCGGCCTCCAGGAGCAGGACATCCCCGAGATCAACGCACTGGCGGCTCGAATCCAGGGTGACAATCCGCTCACCGTGGCGGAGTTCGGCCGTGCGGTCGCTGACCATACCTCCCGCTATGCCGACAGCCTTCTGGATCAAGTACGCAACCGCGACCTCGACGACGCCGGCGCCAAACTGACCGAAGTGCTCACCGTGGCCCAGGGCGTCAACGTCAATGCCCTGCTGAACACCCGCTCGCGCGTTCCTGTCGTCGGCCCGCTGATCGATCGCCTCAGCCTCAAGCGCCGCAAAGTCATGGGCGAGTTTGACACCACCCGCCAGCAGATCGAAAAGCTGGTCGCCGAAGTCAACCTGACCCAGTCGGGCATCATCACGCGGAACGCCGGCCTGGAAGACATGTTCCTGTCTGTCCGTGAAGAGCACCGCCTGCTGGGCATCCACATCGCCGCGGGTAAACAGCGCCTGGGCGAATTGACGGTCCAGGCCAACCAGATGCGCGGCGATATCGGCAACGACCCTGCGCGCCTGCAGCAACTGGCCGACCTCGACAACCTGATTTCCAACCTGGACAAGCGTATTGGTGACCTGACGGCCCTGCAGCAATCGGCCATGCAGACATTGCCGACCATCCGGATGATCCAGGCCAACAATCAGATGCTGGTCGACAAGTTCCACTCGATCCGGGAAATCACCGTCCCAGCCTGGAAGCGGCAGTTCATGCTGGCGTTGACCCTGAACGAGCAGCGTAATGCTGTGCTGCTGGCCAACCAGATCGATGACACCACAAACGATCTGCTCAAGCGCAACGCCGAGCTGCTGCACCGCAACTCCGTCGAGACCGCGAAGGCGAACCAGCGCCTGGTAATCGACGTGGACACCCTGAAGGTCGTGCAGGACACGCTGATCAAGACCGTCGAAGAAGTCATCAAGCTGCAGCGTGACGGCGCCGAGAACCGCCAGAAAGCCGAGCGCGAGATCCATGGCATGCGTATCGACCTGCAGAAACGCCTGAGCCGAGTGGAGAACCAGGCCGCCCCCATGAAGGAGTTGCATTGATGAGAGTCCTCTCCGGGTTCCTGGAGAACCTACTCACACAGCTGAAGCCTCCCCAGCAGATGGTGGAGGCACCACGACAGGCGACGCTGGCAGAGAGTTACCAGGAGCCAGTGTCAGCCTTGGCTAATCGAGCGGGGTTGCTACTTCGGTTTGCAGTGATCTCCGGTGGAGTCGCGCTTGCCGCCGGTTTGGCGGCCCTGATCTGCTATGCCGTGGGCTGGAGCCACCTACCCACGTCGGCTATCGACCAGATCGTGATTCCTGAGCATGCGGCTGGTTTGTTCGCCCCTGAAGCCGTATCCCACGGCGGAGGCAGAACAGGGGGTGGTCTCGGCGGCCTATCCGGTGCAACGGCCACTTTTGGCAATGTGAACGACATGCTCTATGACATCGCGACGGGATGGTTACTTCGCGGTCTTGGAATCGCTGCATTGCTTTTCGGCATTGTCACGGCATTAATGCGTCAAAACATCATGCCTTTATTCATGGCTATGCCGCTCCTTATCGCACCCAATATATTGGGCGCGATGTTCGAAGCAACGGACTCCGAAAGCGGCAGGGTCGCTCCAACGGAGAACAAGCTACTGGTTGCCGCCGAAGATAAGGACTACCTCACGATCAAAAAGCTGCTGGGAGAGAAAGCCGACATCGACGACTTCACGAAGGTGTTCATCCTTTCCCAAGCGGCGATCGCGGCCAACGTCCATGAGCCAAAGGTCCTTCTGGAAGTGACGAAGGAACTTCGTTCCAGCGCCTGGGCCAACCTGAGGCGGGACACGCGCTCTGGTAAGCCTGGCTTCTCTATTGATCCTCAGGTGGCCTACGCGATTGAGACGGCAACCGACGGTACAGTCAGCAATCGTAAGGCTGTGGAATACGAGAAAGGTGCACTTCGGAGCTCGGCGTCCTGGAGGTCGGCCGGCTGGCTGGCGGCACTGGCGGCTGTATTCTTCGGAATCATGGCCGTCGGCCCGCTGTCCCTCTCCCAAGTCATCTCGATGCGGCTGAAGCGCCTTCGGGTACTTTTCAGTCAGGCGGACTAATCGTCATCATCCGGCTTCCCGGTCGTATGCATGGCTATGGCCAGTTGGCCCTGTTGTGGGAAACTGGCCATGGTCATCGCAATGCTCGCAGGCTTGATGACACGCCACTGATTGAGGCCCCCCATGACCATCAACGTAGAACCGAATCTACCCGTTGAACTGGAAGTGTTTGAACGCAGGGTTGACGGTTTGCGGACTGTTGAGTTCGGCATCAAGGCCTGGGCATCTGCGTCTGTTCGAGAGTTCTACGCTTCAACAGAACGCTTAGAAAGTGGGCTGATTTACGAGATGAGTTGGGAGCAATTATATATTGCATGGCGGCCGCAAAAACTGAG
>NZ_JAEILC010000077.1:0-45765 GCF_016307435.1 Pseudomonas sp. S4_EA_1b
GCCAACCCCCCCCCCAAAGTTTTATCTGTCCCGGGTTTGATCCGGGGCGGAGCGCGACTGCTGCAAACCTAGCCTTTGAAACGCAATGAGCCCAGACAGCACAGAGCCCAATGTGGGAGGGGGCTTGCCCCCGATCAGGCTGGCTCAGTAATGGATAAGCCAACTGACACGCCGCCATCGGGGGCAAGACCCTCCCACAGTTTTATCTGTGTGGGGCTTGTTGTCGGCTAACGGTTCCATGGCATCCCCTTCGCGTCAGAAACACGCAACATAGCAGCGCACCGCGCGCGCCATCAGCGATTTGTTCACGGTTTGCCTTTACACTGCGGCCCCCGGATTTCAGCAAGGATGCTTTACATGCGTTCGCTCGTCAGCGCAGTGCTTGTCTCTACGATGTTCGCGGCCACGGCCATGGCCGAACCCCGCTCGTTTTCGCTGAATGACCCCAGCGGCCAGTTTCTTGTCGAAGTGCTGTTCCCGGATGTGCCGCAGGACTTGCAGCAACTGGCGCCGGCGCTGATTACGCTGCGCGACAAAACCTCCCTGGCGATCCTCCAGCAATTTTCCACACCCGCCGCCGGAGTGCCGCTCGATGGCGACGGCAAGACCCTGGACTGGCGCCTGGTCGGCGAAAACGGCGTGGTGTATTTCGCCGATATCGACCAGGACGACCGCCAGGACCTGGCGATTCGCAACGGCGACGGCGCCGATGCAGGCTTTCAGTCGAACTACGATGTGTACCTGCAAGACCCCCAGCAACCGCGCTGGGTGCTCAACCGCCCCCTCACGGACCTGGCTAACGGGACCTCCGGCGGCATGTTCTCGGTCACCCCCAAGGACGGCATCATCCATTCGCAGACCGACCGTGGCTGCTGCTGGACCCGCGCCAGCCGTTGGCAAATGCGCAACGGCGAGCTGGTACGACTCAGCGCCTATACGCAACAAGAAGTCCCCGCCAGCGACGATGACGACACCAGCATGCCCAAGGGCTACATGCTGCGCACCACTGGCGAATGGAAGGACGGCCAATGGCACGAAACCCCTCGGTTGGAAGGGCCGGTCAACGAAGACCCACAGATGCTCGCCGGCACCCTCAACGGCAAGATCCCGGTGCAGCTCTGGTATCAGCAGCGAGGCGAGGTACTGATCGGCGAAGTGCGCTACACCAAAAGTGGCAATGGCAAGCCGATCAAACTGGTGGGGTCTATGGGCGACTACGAGGACAAACCCTTCGTTTACCTGCACGAATCGACCGAGGATGGGCATCAGACCGGCACCTGGCAAATCACCCGCGCTAGCGTCGAACCGTTCGATTACAGCGGTACCTGGGTCAGCAGCGGCAAGAAGGGCGCATCTGAGTTGACGGTGCAATTGCACGCCGTGGACCGCGAGCCGGAGTACGCCAAGTACGGCGACGTGGCCCGCGACCAACGCAGCGGCCACTATCAGATGCGCGACGACTACCTGGGTCGCGACGGTGACCTCGACCTGAAGATCCTGCCGCAGCGCGACGCCCAAGGCCGGGAAGTGGCTGAATTCAGCGTGACCCTCAACGACACCGGCACCGGCAAACCCATTGTCACCACGCAACAACGTGTGCCCATGGAAACCGACAATCTGATCATCGTGCGCGCGCCTCTGGCCGCCAAAGGCACCGGCCCGTATCACATTCAGTTGGTAAAGGATTTTGCTGTGATCAAGCACAACGCGGAGCCGGACTTTCCCGACTACCTGACGGGGATGTATCGCCGGCAGCCTTGACGCTGCCTTGGATGCATCCCCGCGCACCACTACAGATTTGGCCTAGCGATTGAACCGCTCGACCAGCGCGTACTGAGTCGACGCGGTGTCGGTCAGCTCCTTGCTCAGGGTTGTCGATTGGCGGGCCTGCACCGAGGTCTGATCGGCCAGCTCGGCAATGGTGGTGATATTGCGGCTGATCTCTTCGGCCACCGCGCTTTGCTCCTCGGTGGCGGCGGCGATCTGGGTGGTCATGTCGGTGATATGGGACACCGCCTCACTGATGCCTACCAACGCCTGGTCGGCCTCCAGCACCCACGCCACGCCTTCCTGGGCTTGGCGCTGGCCGTTCTGCATGCTCTGCACGGCGTTGTTGGAGGACGCCTGCAACTGCGTGATCAGCCCATGGATCTGAGTGGTCGATTGCGTGGTGCGCTGGGCCAACTGACGGACTTCGTCGGCCACTACGGCAAAGCCGCGCCCCTGTTCACCGGCGCGGGCTGCTTCGATGGCGGCGTTGAGGGCCAGCAGGTTGGTCTGGTCGGCGATGCCTTTGATCACATCGACCACGCTGCCGATTTCATCGCTGTCGCGGGCCAGTTGCGCCACGGTGACGCCGGTCTCGCCGACCACCGCCGACAAACGCTCAATGGCCTGGCGAGTATCGCGCGCCACGTCGCGGCCACGGCCGGTCAATACGTTGGCTTGCTGGGTGGCGTCGGCGGTGCGTTGCACATGGCTGGCGACCTCCTGAGTGGTGGCGGCCATCTGGTTGACGGCGGCCGAGACCTGTTCGGTCTCCACGCGCTGACGGTCCAGGCCCCGGGAGCTGGCGGAAGCCAGTTGGTCGGATTGAGCGGCCAGGGCGCTGAGTTTTTCGGCACTGTCCTGCAGGCGGGTGAGGCACGTTTTCAGGCGCGCGTTCTGGCTCTGGAAGGCGGTTTCCAAACGTGCCTGCGGGCCGCGAGCGTCGCTGTACATCTGCGCGATCAACGCATCCGAGGTGGACGGCTCGACCCCTTGCAGCAGGCGCAAGGTGCTGCCTTGGCGCGCGCTCGAACAAAGCAGGCCGATGGGCACCGCCACCGCCACGGCGACCGCGACCGCCACTGGCGCACTGAGAAACAACCCGGCCAGGCTGCCGGCAATACCGCTGGCCATATAGGGCACGCAGCTCAATAGATGGGGCAGCCAAGCGTCTTGGCGCGGTACAGCGGTTTTGCTTTGGCTGATCCGTTGATAGAGAGCCTGGGCGCGGCGGATTTCATCGGCAGTGGGCTTGACCCGCACCGACTCGAAACCGACCACCCGGCTGCCGTCGAATATCGGTGTGACGTAGGCGTTGACCCAATAATGGTCGCCGTTCTTCGAGCGGTTCTTGACGATGCCCATCCAGGGCAAGCCCTGTTTGAGCGCGCTCCACATGTGCGCGAATACGGCCGGCGGTACGTCGGGGTGACGCACGATGTTCTGGGGCGCACCGATCAGATCGTCACGTTCAAAGCCGCTGATTTCGACAAAGGCATCGTTGCAGTAAGTGATCATGCCCTGCACATCGGTGGCGGAGATGAGTTTCTGCTGCGGCGCGAGGGAAATCTCGCGTTGTGTTACGGGCTGATTGTTGCGCATTCGGACTACTCCCTGGTTGCGCCCACTCCATCGGCGGCAAGTCACAAAAAGTTAATATTCATTTGGCAATTGATCCGCCGCTGGTCAAAAGCCTGAAACTTCCCGAGGAAAAACCCCATAATGGCGGCCATTTTTGTTTAGCCCGTTATTCTGGTGTGCCCGTATGGAAATTAAGGTCAACTTTCTCGACAACCTCCGACTTGAAGCCAAGTTCGATGACTTCACGGTGATTGCCGACCAGCCCATTCGCTACAAAGGCGATGGCTCGGCCCCGGGCCCCTTCGATTATTTCCTGGCGTCGTCGGCGCTGTGTGCGGCGTACTTCGTGAAGCTGTACTGCCAGACGCGCAATATCCCCACCGAAAATATCCGCTTGTCGCAGAACAACATCGTCGACCCGGAAAACCGCTACAACCAGATTTTCAAGATTCAGGTCGAGTTGCCGGCGGACATCTCCGATAAGGACCGTCAAGGCATCCTGCGTTCCATCGACCGCTGCACCGTGAAGAAAGTGGTGCAGGCCGGGCCGCAATTCGTGATCGAAGAAGTAGACAACCTCGACGCCGACGCCCAGGCCTTGTTGATGCCCAGCGCGTTGTCCGACGGCGGTACCTATATCGCCGGTAAGGACCTGCCGCTGGAACAGACCATCGCCAACATGTCCGGCATCCTGGCTGACCTGGGCATGAAGATTGAAATCGCGTCGTGGCGCAATATCGTGCCGAACGTGTGGTCGCTGCATATCCGCGATGCGCACTCGCCGATGTGCTTCACCAACGGCAAGGGCGCGACCAAAGAGAGCGCTCTGGCGTCGGCCCTGGGCGAGTTCATCGAGCGGCTGAACTGCAACTTCTTCTATAACGATCAGTTCTGGGGCGAAGAGCTGGCCAACGCGGCGTTCGTGCATTACCCCGATGAGCGCTGGTTCCAGCCCGGCCCGAACGATGAACTGCCGACGGAAATTCTCGACGCCTATTGCCTGAAGGTCTACAACCGCGATGGCGAACTGCGTGGCTCGCACCTGTTCGACACCAACTCCGGCAACGAGGAGCGCGGCATCGTATCGCTGCCGTTCGTGCGTCGCTCCGATGACGAGGTGGTGTATTTCCCGTCCAACCTGATTGAAAACCTCTACCTCAGTAATGGCATGAGCGCCGGCAATACCTTGGCCGAAGCCCAGGTGCAGTGCCTGTCGGAGATCTTCGAGCGGGCGGTGAAGCGCGAAATCATCGAAGGCGAATTCGCCCTGCCGGACGTGCCTGCCGAGGTGCTGGCCAAGTACCCGAACATTCTGGCGGGTATTCAAGGTTTGGAGGCCCAGGGTTTCCCGGTGCTGGTCAAGGACGCGTCTCTGGGGGGGGAATTCCCGGTGATGTGCGTGACCCTGATGAACCCACGCACCGGCGGCGTGTTCGCCTCGTTCGGCGCACACCCGAGCCTGGAAGTGGCGCTGGAGCGCAGCCTCACCGAACTGCTGCAAGGCCGCAGTTTCGAAGGCCTGAACGACCTGCCGCAGCCGACCTTCGAAGCCCAGGCGGTGACCGAACCGAACAACTTCGTCGAACACTTTATCGACTCCAGCGGCGTGGTGTCGTGGCGCTTCTTCAGTGCGCAGTCGGATTACGAGTTTGTCGAATGGGACTTCTCCGGCCAGGGTGAAAATTCCAACGCCGAGGAGGCGGCGACGTTGTTCGGCATTCTCGACAACATGGGTAAAGAGTCCTACATGGCGGTGTACGAACACCTCGGCGCCACGGCCTGTCGTATTCTGGTACCGGACTATTCGGAAATCTATCCGGTGGAAGATCTGATCTGGGACAACACCAACAAAGCGCTGTTTTTCCGCGCCGATATCCTCAACCTGCACCGCTTGGACGACGCAGAGCTTGAGGCGTTGGTTGAGCGCTTGATCGAAAGCGAATTGGACGATTACACCGACATCACTACCCTGATCGGCATTGAGTTCGACGACAACACCGCGTGGGGCCAACTGACCATCCTGGAACTGAAACTGCTGATCTTCCTCGCCTTGCGCCAATACGAAGAGGCCAAGGAGTGCGTGGAGATGTTCCTGCAATACAACGACAACACCGCCGAGCGCGGGTTGTTCTACCAGGCGCTCAACGCCGTGCTGGAGATGGAACTGGACGACGATCTGGAACTGGCGGACTACGAAGTTAACTTCCGGCGCATGTTCGGCGACGAACGCATGGACGCTGTGATCGGCTCGGTCAACGGCAGCGTGCGCTTCCATGGCCTGACCCCGACCAGCATGAAGCTCGAAGGGCTGGACCGGCATTTGCGCCTGATCGACAGCTATAAAAAACTGCATAGCGCGCGAGCGGCGGTGTCCATCCGATAAGCCTTTTGCGCAGTTTGCTTACCAAAAAAAGCAGGCTCGCCGCAATGAGTGTGTCTTGCCCCGATTCCCTGTGGTCAGCATAAAGATTGGTGGCACCGCGCCACCCTGTGGTGAGCAAGCTTGCTTGCGCTGGGCTGCGCAGCGGCCCCAAAGCCAGGCGCTGAAGTGTTACCTGTTATTCGAACTTATCGATGCGTGTATCGGCGTAGAAAAACTCGTTCTTGTCCGTGCTCGATTCGTAGAAGTAGGCGTAATCACTCAGGTAGTACACATGTTCGACGCGGTTGTACTTATCGTCATCGGTGCGGCATGCCAAGGCCTTGGCATTCCCCAGCAGGTTGGGGTTGAGTTCGCGGGCCGGCAATTCGCGTTCGACGACGCAGCGGTTGATCTGCACCTTGTTATAGCTGCCCACCAGGCTGTTGAGTGTCGAGCGGGTGGTCTGGTAGACCACGGTTTCGCCGACCGGCAGGGCCTGCCAATTGCCGGTCAAGCTTAACTGCGTCAAGGTCGAGCTTTCCGCCATACCGGTGCCGCCGTACGTTGTCTTCGACACCAGCGATACCAGGTTGCGCCAGCTCACCGACTGGGACTCATAGCCGTCGCCGCGATGGACGATCTGCAGTTGACCACTGGCCTTGTCCTGGCTGATGAAGTGCTCGCTGGTGCTGTTGGACGTCTTGCCTTTGAGGGTCGATGTGCCGGTGAAGTGCACATACTTCAAGGTGCGCGCGGGCTTGTCCTGGTTGAAGGGTGCAAGCGCGGCCAGCACCTGGGGCTGCACCGACGACAGGGCGATGACGGCCGGCGCTTTCAGGCGCGGCTTGAAGGGGTCCAGCTTGGCGATTTTCTCGGGGGTGACGCATACGGTGTCGAACAACAGCGCATAGTCGGCGTCGCTGCCCGCGATGGGCTGTGGCGTTGGGAAACTGTCGACCCGGCCATCGCTCACGCGGTTGCGCACGTCCAGATCGTAGCCGGCCAGTTCCTTGTACGTGCCGTTGGAGCAGGACACCGCGAAGTGCTGGCGTTTTTGCGCATAAGGTGCGTCGTAGGGCAGGTCGTTGAGCACCGTCGGGTTATCGAAGGCGGCCCAGAAACGGGTTTCACCCTGCACAGTCTTGACGCTGGCGGCGTCGAGCAGTACCCAGTTATCGCGCGCATCTTTGCTGACCAGGCGCCAGTCGGGCTTGGGCGTTTCAGCACAGGCGCGGACAAATGTCTGGTTGGCGGCCAAGGTGGCATACAGCGTGTCAGACAGCTTGCGCGCCTCGGTATAGCGCCCGGCTTTGAGCGGGTACACGCGTTGGGAACCATCGAGGTACAGCAGGTGCAATTGCTTGGACGAGCACGCCGCTTCGAACTGCATAGTGCGCCGCACGCCGCCGGTAGCGTCGTGCATCAGCAGCTCGAAGCTGAGCAAGTCGCCTTCGCGCACGATGCTGTTCTCCACCAATGGTTGAGCCAGGGTGTCGGCGAGCATCTGCTCGACTTTGCCGGACTGGGTGGCACAACCGGACAGGGTGGCGATGCCACCGGCCAGCAACACAGAAGTCAAAACGCGCACAAGAACCTCATTGAGTCCATTCGGGGATGCCAGGATGACGGCCGCCGGGGGTGAATCTTTAGGTTTTTTTCACGGCCGCTTCGATGGCAGCAATGTCGATCTTACCCATGCCCATCATCGCGTCAAAGGCACGCTTGGCGGTGGCCGCGTCGGGGTGGGCGATCGCCTGGGTCAACGCCCGCGGTGTGATCTGCCACGACACTCCCCACTTGTCCTTGCACCATCCGCAGGCACTGGCCTGACCGCCGTTGTCGATGATCGCGTGCCAATAGCGATCGGTCTCGGCCTGATCATCCGTGGCCACCTGGAACGAAAATGCCTCGGTCTGAGGAAATATCGGCCCGCCGTTCAGCCCCAGGCACGGGAGGCCCATCACGGTGAACTCTACCGTCAGCACATCGCCTTGCTTGCCCGACGGGTAGTCGCCCGGTGCTTTGTATATGGCGTCTACGCTGCTGTTTGGAAACGTCTTGGCGTAAAAGCGCGCCGCCTCTTCGGCCGTGCCGTTGTACCAGAGGCAGAGGGTGATTTTGCTGGGCATGCTCGTTCTCCAAGGTGAAGGGGTGGAGATAGTCTAGACCACGCGCTTCAAGCCTAGCGTGCCATCAGCAGCACGGATGCCGCCTCGCCGGTGTGCCAATGGCCGGCGGCGACGTAAAGGGCTTCGACCTCACCCAGTTGGATTCGCGATGAGCCAGGGTTGCGTCCAGTGAATCCAAGTAGTGGGCAGGCATCAGGTCACGATAGGCGTGCTGCCAACTGTTGATATGCACCTGGGCAATGGCCCGAGCGTCGGAAGGCAGTGCTTTGCGAATCATTGATCGGCTCCTGGTGCGGACACGTATCACTAGCGGGGTATTTCAATAGGCCGTCCGTTGACGACGGAATAACGCGGGCTTGGGGCAAGCACGACGCGCAGTTTCAGGACTGTGACGCTGCTATCAGTACGGCAAATTTGCCTGGTTATCCTCCCACTTGGGACGCGGTTCAGGGTATCGTGCCGCCAACTTAACGAAGGGACGCGACGTTTCGATGAACAATAAAATGGTTACTTATGCCGCTGCAGCGGTGGGTTTGGTCGTGGTGGTGTCTCTGGCCACCAGTTGGTTCACGGTCGATGAGACCGAGCGGGGTGTGCTGTTGCGTAACGGTGCGATGGTAGGCGTGGTGGAGCCGGGCCTGTCGTTCAAGCTGCCGTTCATTGAGTCGGTGCGGTTTATCAGCATTCAAAGCCAGGCTACCCAGTACGCCAATCTCCAGGCGTACAGCAAGGACCAGCAGACCGCCAAGTTGCAGGTCTCGGTGTCCTGGCACATCCCTACCAGCGATGTCACCAAGGTGTACACCAGTTACAAGGACTTGGATGGCGTGCGTGACCGCCTGATCGCTCGTCAGGTGCCGACCCAGGTGGAAAACGTATTCGGCCAGTACAACGCGGTGTCGGCGGTGCAAAACCGCG
The DNA here is from genome assembly GCF_016307435.1 of Pseudomonas sp. S4_EA_1b. NCBI lineage: Bacteria > Pseudomonadati > Pseudomonadota > Gammaproteobacteria > Pseudomonadales > Pseudomonadaceae > Pseudomonas > Pseudomonas sp. S4_EA_1b. Next base: position 8,758 of record NZ_JAEILC010000077.1, read on the forward strand.
GCAAGTTCGTCGCGGATGTGACCAAGGCCATCCGCGATTCGGTGGTTGGGCCAGTGGTGATCGACGGCGTACAGATCGAAAACATCGATTTCAGCGATGACTACGAGCGTTCGATTGCCTTGCGCATGAAAGCCGAAGTGGAAGTCAAAACCCGCGAGCAAATGCTGCAGACCGAGCAGGTGCAGGCGCAGATCCGGGTGACCCAGGCCCAAGCGGAGGCCGACTCGCAATTGGCCCAGGCCAAGGCGGATGCCGAGTCCACGCGCTTGCGCGGCAACGCCGAAGCCGACGCGATCCAGGCCCGCGCCAAGGCTCTGGCCAGCAACCAGAACCTGATCGAATTGACCAAGGCCGAGCGCTGGAACGGCGTACTGCCAACCACCATGCTGCCAAACAGTACGGTGCCGTTTATCGACGCCAAGCAGGTCGATCGATAATGTTTTGAATGTGGGAGGGGGCTTGCCCCCGATGGCGCCCGGACTGCCGACCACGTTCACGACTCAGCTGCATTCATTCAGGGAAACCCCTCACATGACCTTGCTTGCCCGGCCTATCGATCCACCGCCAGAAAGCCTGATCCGTGACTGGTACGCGAACGCGCAGTTGCTTGATAGTTTTGTCGTGCCTATCGACGCGGCTGACGTCTCCATCAATGACCTCGCCGTACGCGCCTTGGGTTCGCCGCCTGTGTGGTTCAAGGTGCTGATCGCGATCCGCGATGGTGTGATGGGGCCGTTGGGCGTGCGGACCTCTGGCGAGGTGCGTCGCGCCCATTCGGATAAAGCCCATATCGACTTTTTCCCCGTGCTGGAGCAAAGCGCTGACGAGATGGTGCTGGGGGAAAATGACAGCCACCTGGATTTTCGTCTTTCGCTGCTTCGACGGCGCGACGAGCAGGGTGAAGTGCTAATTGCCACGACGGCGGTACACACCCACAACCGGCTGGGGCGTATCTACATTCTGCTGATTCGCCCATTTCACAAGCTGGTGGTGCGGGCAACGCTGATGCGTTGCCGCCGTCGGCGCTAGCGCCGGCGGGGGGCCGTCGACGCGTGTTGCCTGAAGCCTCAGAAACTGTACTTGGCCGTGAGCATCATGTTGCGCGGGTTGCCGTAGGCGTCGCCGCCATAGCTCGCCGAGTTGGCGATGGTGGAGTAGTAGCGCCGGTCGAAGATGTTGTTAGCGTTGACCTGCAGGTCGAGGTGGTCGTTGACCTTGTAGCCGGCCATCAGGTCGGTGACGGCGTAGGCGCCTTGTTGCAGACGGTAGGTGCTGCCGTTGGCCAACGGGATATCGTTGTACAGGCGGCTCTGCCAGGAGATGTTGCCGCCCACCCGCAGTTTTTCCAGTGGGCCCTGGAAGTTATAGCGGGTGGTCAACTTAAACAGGTGTTCCGGGACGTCGGTATCGAACTGCTTGTTGACCAACTGCGGCTTGGCGTCGTCCTTGATGGTGTGGGTGCGTGCGTAGGTGTAGCCACCACCGACCTGCCAGTTTTCGGTCAATGCGCCTTGCAGTTCGAAGTCGATACCCTGGCTGCGGATCTCACCTGATGCCTGGGAGCACGAAGCCTGCGGGCAGTTCGGAACCACCACCTGCACAGCACGGTTTTCCTGGTCGATGCGGAACAGCGCAACGCTAGCGTTCAGCGCGCCGCCCAGGTATTCGCCCTTGATGCCGACCTCATAGTTCTTGCCAACGATGGGCTTGAGCGGCGCGGCGCCGGTGTCCTTTTCTTTTTGCGGGGTGAAAATGTCGCTGTAGCTGACGTATACCGAGTGGTGATCGTCCAGCTCATAGATCAGGCCGGCGTAGCGCGTAAGGTTGCGGGTGACGTGGAAGTCGCCGTCGCCATCGCGGTTATCGTAGTCGTACCAGTCCAGGCGCCCGCCGAGGATCAACTTCAACGGGTCTGCCAGGCTCAGGCGTGTGGTGACGTAAACGCTGTCCTGGGTGGTGACTTCGCGCTGGTTGTTGGTATGGACGAAATCCGGCTTGCCTGCGGTGAGTGGCCAGTTGAGGTCGTAGGGGCTGTAGTTGTGGGTGGTCATGTCGTAGATGCGTTTACTCGCGCCGACCACCAGTTCATGGCTGCGCCCGAATGCCTGGAACGGGCCGCTGACAAAGGCGTCGACCCCTGCCTGGTTTTCGTCGTACTTGGCCTGGTAAACCGTACGTGCCAGGGAGTTGTTGACCCAGCGCGATTGGTACGAGCCGGAAAACAGCGCGTTCTGTTCGGCATAGTTGGCGTTGACTTGCAGGTTCCAGTCATTGGCCAGGCGCTGGCGCAGTTCGGCGAAGACCGTGTTGATTTCCTGATCCTTGTTTTCCCAATCGGTACCGGGGTTGTAGGAGCGCGGCAGGTCGAGGTGATGGCCGTCCTGGCCGATCATCGAGGCGCCCCAGAAGTAGTTGGTTTTGTCCTTCTGGTTGGAGAAGCCCAAGGTCAGGGTGGTGTCTTCGCTCAGGTCGGCTTCGGTGACAGCGTAAAACAGGCCGTGACTGTTTTCGGCTTTGTCGATAAAGCTGTTGGCGTCGCGGTACGACGTCACCACTCGGCCGCGCAGGGTGCCGCTGTCGTTGAGCGGGCTGGACGCGTCGAGTTCGCCGCGATAATCGTCCCAACTGCCGGCTGCGCCGGTGAGGGTGACTTTCTGCTCATCCAGCGGGCGCTTGCGCACCATATTGATGGCGGCCGACGGGTTGCCCGCGCCAGTGACCAGGCCGGTGGCGCCGCGCACCACTTCAACGCGGTCGAACATCGCCAGGTTCGGCTGCGCACCGACCGACGCGCCGTTGTAGCCACTGGGGATACCGTCATACATCAGGTTATCGATGTCGAAGCCCCGGGAGGTGTAGGTCTGCCGACCAGGGCCGTCGGAGTAGTTCAGAAACAGACCAGGCGTGGCGTTGACCACGTCGTTGATGCTGGTCATCGCCTGGTCGTCCATGCGCTGACGGGTGATCACGGTCACGGCCTGCGGGGTTTCGCGCAAGGTCAGTGGCAGCTTGGTTGCGGTACTCATCGAGCCGGTGGTGTAGGACTGGGTGCCTTCGGTGGTCTGGCCCAATTGGCCTTCGCCGGAAATTTGCGTGGCGCCCAGTTCCAGCGTGGTGGCCGGTGCTTCTGCATCGGCGGCGTAAGCCAGGTGGGTGGTGGCCAGACAGACCGCCAATGTCATCAGACTGAGTGAAAAACCATTGCCACCGTGTGATTGCACAGACATGAAACTGACTCTCCCCGAGTGCCGTCCGTGGCCAATAAGAAATATGTTGAGAACTATTCGCGTTAGTCTGGCAGATTCAGTCTGTAGGAAAAAGCCTTAGGGAAGAATTAGTTAACGAATTTTTCACATCGGCGCATGTGGCGTTTGGCCGCTATTCAGCTGAAGAGGGCACGAAGTGAAGGGTCGCACCCTCGACCGAAAGGGTTGACCCCAGCCGTTGACCGGCACTGCGCCGGCCAGCGCCGCCGGTTGGTCAAAACTCCATGCGCAGGCCCAGCGTGCCTTGGCGCCCGTTGAAGGTATTGCTGTCCAGATTGCGGTTGTAACCGACCTCGCTGTACAGGCTGATGCCTTTCGCCACCTCCAGGCTCGCGCCGACGCTGAGGCCCAGGGTGGTGGACTTTTGCTCGGTGTCGATGTCCGTCAGGTGATCAAAGGTGACGGTGTTCTGCCCCGCACTGGTGTGCCACACATTGGCCCTGGCATAGGGTTCGAACGGCATACCGCTGACCTGATACTCACCGCGCAGGCGCACGCCCAGGCGCGTGGTGACGCGGGTGTCGGCGTTGAAAGATACATCGGAAACCCCGTCGTTCTGCCGTTCCAGCTTGGTCTTGCCGATGATCACCTGAGCCTGGGGCTCTGCAATCCAGGTGTCGTTGATCGGCAGCGGCCAACCGACTTCGGCGGAGGCGGTGACGTCGTGCCCGCGGGTCTTCATCTTCACCCCACGGTCCGATTCATTGTGACCGTCGAAGCGTGTGCCCATCAGCACCAGATCCAGATACGCCTGGTTGGCGCCGAGCAGCGTCCAGTACACGCCCAGACTGTCGCCGCGCAAGGTGGTGTTACCGGTGTCCTGGTCCTGGCGCGCGTCACTGAAGCCTTTGACGTCGCCCTTGAGGGTGCTGTGGCCGACGAAAAAGCCGGCCCGCTGCTGCAAGCCGTTGTCGAGGACGCCGGCGTAGACATCGGTGCCCACCTGGAATCCGGACACGGAACTGTCCAGCGTTGGGCTGACGGTGCCGGCGTAGCTTTGTCGGCTGCTGTTGCCATATACCCGGCCCCAACCGGCCGCGAAGGCGCCGGTTTGCTGTTGCTGAAGCTGGTCGCCCAGGCGTTCGTGATAAGTGCCCAGCATGGCCTGAACGACCTGTTGCACGGCTGGGAACAACACGGCATAAACCGACACTTCGGGGCGGTAGATGGGCAGTGGGTCGACTCCGGGGTTCGGCGGCAGCGGCGGTTCGCCAGGGATGATCCCCGGCAACGGGCCGATAATCACCGGGTCGATCGGTACGGGTGGGATGCTTGAGCGCAGGTAATAGTTTTCTGAGGTTCCCGCCGTGACGCCGCCTTTGAACAAGTAGTAATCAAAGGCGCCAGCGGACACCGGTTTGCCCAGTGTGAAGGCAGTATCGCTGCTGGTGGCACCGTTGAGGGCCTGCACCACCTGGATGCCATCCTGTAACGAGGCCGCCCCCGTGCCGCCCAGGTTAGTGACGTTGATCAGCGTATTGCCCTGCATCGTGCCCTGGCTGACCACCAGTTTGTCGCTGGGCGAACCGTCGCCGTCCAGCTTGCTTTGCAACAAGAGCTGCCCACCATTGCCGGTGTAATTGCCATTGATGGTCAAGCTGTCGGCGGTACTGGAACTGCCGGTGGTCATATCGATGGTGCCGCTGTTGGTGACGTTGACGGCTTGGCCGTCGGTGAACGGCGCGATCACACCGGTGTTCACCAACAGTTGACTGGCGCCGTCGATTGTCAGTTTGCCGGTGCCTGTGGCGCTGTCGCCCAAGGTGAGCGTGCCGCCCAGTGTCAACTGCGAGCCGTTGTCCAACTGGATGGTTTCCCAATTGGGAAACAAACCCGGATCTGCGGCCTTGGTGTTGTCCAAGGTCAGCGTGTCATTGCCAAGGCCACCGTCGATCAGTTGGGCAGGGGCCAGTTGCGTGTTGACCAGACCTTTGAGCAGGGCTTTATCGTCGCCATCGGCCAACAGTACGAAAGAGTGCAGATTGCCTCCCGACCACTCGAAAGTGTCATTACCAAAGCTCAGCAGTATGCGTCCGTTGACGTCGCCACCTGAGACTTCCACCCTGTCATCGCCGCCGCTGACGCTGATATTGCCCCCTACAAAGGCCGTACCCGAAATCAGAATGGTGTCCAGGCCGAAACCGGTCACCAGGTTGCCTATGATTCTGCCCCCGGACATATCGAACGTATTGTTATCCAGCTTCATGTCGACGCGGCCGATGGTGCCGCCGGACATCTTGGCGTTGTCCCCATCTTCGAAGGCGCCGGTGATGGTGCCGCCACTCATGCTGAACGTGTCGAGTCCGTCGCCCTGAGCGAGCGACGCGACAGTGCCACCGCTCATTGCAAAATCGTCGATACCGGCGCCCTGAGTGAAGGCTCCACGCACGTTGCCGCCGCTGATCTGCGCTATATCCCGGCCCCCGCCCTGGCTGACCGAGCCGGTGATATCGCCGAGGATGGAGCGGAAGATATTGCTGCCGTCACCCATGGAGAGATTGCCCGTGATACCTGCGGTAGGTCCGTTAATGTCCACCAGATCGTTGTTGGCGCCGAACGTCACGTTACTGGTGAGCCGACCCGAGCCGCTGATATTGAGGGTGTTATTACCCCCGGTGTCGGCAAAGCCTGGAGCGGTACCGCTGTCGCAGGTGGAGATATCGTCGCCCGCCGTGTTGTTGATTGAGCAGGCGCCGTGAGCAGGCGGGGGCAAGATGATCAGGGCAAAGGTTGAGGCAATGCCCAAGTAAAACCAGGAGCGTTTCCATGTGCGCATGATCCGACCTCATTCGAGAGGGGCTTGCCCCAGTCGCCTGAAGGCTAGGGGCGGGTCATGCCATGACAACGTGATGAGCGATACGAGGCAGGGAATACGGGTTACCTGTTCGAAAACACCGGCCAATGCAAAGGGTTGGCATGGCTTTCTCGACTGCATCTGAGCCTGTGCAGTTTTTTCCACCTTAGTCACACGTCGCGTGAGGCGCCACTGTCAGAAATAACAGGTATAGACGAGTGTCTGGCTAGGCAAACACAATCTCATAAGGCTCGCGCATCCGCTCCAGCAGCACCTGCGCCAGCATCGGTGCCAGGCCGATCTGCGGGTCGCCTGCCAACTGGCTGGCATAGGCGTGGGCGGCATGGAGTTTGCGCGCGACGCTCCAGGTGTTCAGGCGCACTTTGCGCGCGCGTTGCCAGGGGATCATCGCGCTTTCAGCGGCCGGCCAATGCCAGGCCCAGACGGGCACCTCATATAACCGCGCACCCACTAGGTCGCAGGCTCTGGCCGCGGCGCGGCCGACGCTGTCGTGGTCGCTGTTGCCATCGTTGCACCAAGTGGTGAACACCACGTCGCCAGGGTGCAGGTAACGCGCGATAAATTGGCTTAGTTGCGGTTCACGGGCGGCCAGTGCGTTGTCGCTGAAGCCGCCACGAATCCACTTCAGGCTGTGCAATGGCATGCCCAAGCGGCGCAACGCTTCAGCGCTTTCCTGGGGCCGCACCACGCTCAAACGGCTAGCCGGCCATACTTGGGAGCCAGGATGGCTGGCGCTGCCGTCGGTAATGGAGATGAGTTGCAGCGGGTGTTCCAGGTTGCTGAACAGTTGCAGTAAACCACCGCAGGTAAGAACTTCGTCCCCAGGGTGGGGCGCGATGATCACCACGCGTGCGCCAGGCGGCACCAGGGTGGACGGCGCGACCGGGGCGAGCAGCGCCAACTGAGGCGCACTGTTCCAGATTTGCGGAGGGCCGCGACGGCCTTCGCTCAGAGAGGCAGGCTTCATGGATGTCACATCCTTGTCGGTTGATGCGCGGTCGTCAGCCGTTGACGGCACGACTCTTTTATCCTCACCACAGACTCCGCCGTGATGGGTGCTTGGCAATCCAACCTTGAATTACCAGCAAGGCGTCATGAGCATAGACAAGGTTGCGGCGGTTTTCAGGCAGGCCCGGTTTTTTTTCAAGAAGCCAGCACCAGGCTCTTCAGAAAGTCGCCGAAACCGCCCCTGGCACGGGCGTCCAGACGCGCGCTGGTGATCACTTGCGGGCGGTGGCTCCACGCGATGGATGCCCCGCAGCGCTCAAGTTCGCGTACCAGATGTACGTCTTCATGACAGGCCAGGGGCTCGAACCCACCGGCGCGCACATAAGCACCGGCGCTTACCCCAAGGTTGGCCCCGTGGATATGCCGATGGCCGTCCCGTGCTTCGTAACCCTGGTGATAACGAATCTGGGCGGCCGGATCGAAACCCTCGCTCCAGGCATCCACCGTGACCGTGCCGCATACCGCGTCCACGTTCAACGCCAACTGCGCGGCCAGCCAGTCCGGTGCCACGCGGCTGTCGGCGTCGGTGCAGGCGATCCAGCGTGCGCCTTGATTCAACAAATGCCGCGCGCCGACGCCACGGGCATGCCCGACATTGCGCGCATGCACCTCCAGAGACTGCACGGGGTACGTCTGGGCGATGGTGGCGCTGGCGTCGCTGCAGCTGTCGAGCATGACCAGCACCTGCACGGGTTCGCCCAGCAAGTCCGGGTGCCGCGCAGCAACCAATGCGGCATCCAGGCACTCGGCCAACAGCGCTTGTTCGTTATGCACCGGGATCAGAATGCCGATCATCGCAAGCCCTCAAGGGTGGCGACCGAGGTACCGTCGCGGCTCCACAGGTCGAGGAGAAAATCCTGTTCTGGGTGGCTGGCCACACGGGGCATGCCCAGGCGTTGGTCCAACATGGCATGCACCTGCTCGGCGGTTAGCGGGCAACCGTCGATGGGCGGGCGCCAATGGCAGGCGAGGATCTGCCCGTCGGCAGTCAGGCTGGCCAACGCGCACTCGATCAACCGACCCAAGTCATCGGCGTCCAGGTAGTAGCACAGTTCGCTGAGCACGATCAGGTCGAATCGGCCCGTGGGCCACTCTTGCGGCAAACGGCTCTGGTACACCTGGGCATGGGTAAATCCGAGCAACCGAGTACGCGCCAGCGCCACGGCGGCCGCGGCGGTATCGCAACACAACAAACGATCGCCGCGCGCGGCCAGCTCAACACTCAGCTCACCATTGGCACAGCCAGGTTCGAAGATCGAGGCGTAGCGCGGCTTGGTCAGCAGGGCCAGGGTGAGGGCGCGTTTACGCCGCTCGTACCAACGCTGACGAAAGGCCCAGGGGTCATCGTTGCCGGCGAACAGTTGATCGAAATACCGGGTGGCCACACTCATACGAATACCACTTCAAAAGGTTGCAGCAAGCGTTCCACCACATAGGGGGCCAGCACCGGCGGCAAGCCGATCTGCGGATCACCCTCCAATTGGCTGGCGAACGCATGGATGGCGTGACGCTTGCGCGCCACCTCTGCACAGGTCAGGGGGATTTTGCGCGCGCGGTGCCAGGGCACCAGGGCGTCTTCGGCGGTTGCCCAGTGCCAGGTCCATACCGGCAACTCGTACAGTCGCGCGCCCACTGCTTCGGCGGCTTTGGCGCTGGCGCGGCCCACCGCTTCGTGATCGCAATGGCCGTCTTCGCGCCACGTTGTGAACAGCACGTCGGTGGGCTTGAGATAGCGCTGAATAAACCCCACCAACTCGTCCTCCCGCGCTGCTACCTGGCTGTCGCTGAAGCCTGCGCGCAGCCATTTGAGACTGTGCAGCGGCACCCCCAAGCGATGCAGGGCCTGGGCCGACTCCTGCGGGCGCACCACGCTCAATCGCTCCACCGGCCAACGTTGCGAGCCCGGGTGGCTGGCGCTGCCGTCGGTCACCGAGATCAACTGGATCGGCCGCTCCAGCGCCGCCAGGCCCTGCAACAGCCCGCCGCACCCCAGCACTTCGTCGTCCGGATGGGGCGCGATAATCACCGCGCGATGGCCTTCCGGGACCAATTCCTCAACGCTGATAGGGGGCAACGCCGCCAGGCGCGGTGACGTCTGCCAGTGCTGCAACGGCGTGCCCTGGCCGACGATCGGGTTGGCTTTCATAGCTGCCACCTCTCGTTGGATTGGCCGGCGACCCATTCGCCCAGGGCTGCCAGGTCGCGTTCGGCATGACTCTGGCGCACGTACACCGGCAGATCCGCCATCAATTGAGCCATGTGCGGGTCCTGGCAATACGGCCCGGCACCGACTGCACGGCCGACATGGCGGATCACCTGCTCGACGGCGTCCTCGATGCAGGCGCGGGCCCGTTGGGCCAGCTCCCTGGCGTCGGCCTTGGGCGTGCGGTCGATGCGGTCTGCGGCGTCGCGCAACACGCAGGCGGCGGCGTGTAGCGCACTGTCCACTGCGCCCAAGTGCGCCAGGGCATGGGGCTCGGCGCGCCGCGCACAGTGCTGCTGCAGCACTTGGCCCAGTTGCTGCGCCGCGCCATACCAGCACGCCGCGATACCGACGCCGCCTTGCCAGAAACCGGGGCGGGCGAGGTAGTCGCCAGGCCCACCCACGGCCACACCGCTGGCATTGTCGAAGACAATCTCGACACTGCCGGTGGCCGCCATGCCCACGGCATGCCAGCCTTGATCGGTCACACACACGCCTGGTTGTTGCATGGGGACTGCCACCAATTGCTGGCGGTCCCGCTCATCCCAGGCGGTCAATAATCCATGACTGACCACCGCCGCGCCGGAGCACCAGGCTTTACGCCCGTGCACCCGCAAGCAATGGCCGTCGTGTTGTACACGCACCTTGGCCGTGGGCGGTTCGGCGGCCCATGTGCCCCAGGTACTGCCCTGGGGCGTCGGGGGGCTGCCGAGTTCGGCCATGATCGCCAAGGCATCGGTGTGGCCTTCGAACAACTTGCACAGGCGCAAGTCGTGCGCGGCCACATAGGCCAGACGCCTGAACCGCTCCAGGGTCTGGCCGCCGCCGGGTAGCGGCAACCGGTCCAGCCCTTGGGCCACCAAGGCCCTCAGGGCTGCCCCGAGCGCCTCGGTGTCGGCATAAGCACGGCCGCTATCCAGGCTTCCCTGCCAGTTCATCTCACACCTCGTCGTCGCGCTGCAATTCGAACAGCAGCAGTGAGCGGCCGGTTACGGCGTACTCGTGATCGAAGTTAAAGCGCTCCTGAGCCTTGATCGTCGTGTCGTTGGTGTCCAGCAGGCAGGTCCAGAACTCACCTTCGGGCACCGGCGGCAGACGGAAATTGACCATGTCATGGTGGGCATTGACCACCAGCAACAAGGTGGCGTCTGCACCAGCGCGGCGGATACCGGTTTCCTGAGCGCGGCCATCCATCAACATGCCCAGGCAACGACCATTGCTGTCTTGCCATTGCTCGGTGCTCATTTCGTTGCCATCCGGCGCCAGCCAGGTGACGTCCTTCACGCCGATGTCTTCGTTGTAATCGCCCACTAGGAAGCGGCCACGACGCAGGATCGGATAGGCCAGGCGCAGTTTGATCAGGCGCTTGACGAACTTCAGCAGGGCTTTGCCGTCGTCATCCAGGTCCCAGTTGACCCAACCGATTTCGCTGTCCTGGCAATAGGCGTTGTTATTGCCGTGCTGGGTGCGGGCGAACTCGTCACCGGCGACGATCATCGGCGTGCCTTGGGCCAGCAGCAGGGTGGCGAAGAAATTACGCATCTGGCGCAGGCGCAGGGCGTTGATTTCCGGGTCGTCGGTAGGGCCTTCGACGCCATGGTTCCAGGACAGGTTGTTATTGCTGCCGTCTTGGTTGTTTTCGTCGTTGGCTTCGTTGTGCTTGTCGTTGTACGACACCAAATCGTGCAGGGTGAAACCGTCGTGGGCGGTGATGAAGTTCACCGAGCTGTACGGCCGGCGCCCGCGATGGTTGAACATTTCGCCCGACGCCGTCATACGCCCGGCGAAGTCCGCCAATTGGCCGTCATCGCCTTTCCAGAAGGCGCGCACGGTATCGCGGAAACGGTCGTTCCATTCCACCCAGCCCGGTGGGAAGTTGCCCACTTGGTAGCCGCCGGGCCCGCAGTCCCAGGGTTCGGCAATCATTTTCAGCTGGCGCAGTATCGGGTCCTGACGGCAGGCCACAAGGAAGCTGTGGCGCTCGTCGAAACCGTCGCGATAACGCCCGAGAATCGTCGCCAGGTCGAAGCGGAAACCGTCCACATGCATTTCCGTGGCCCAGTAGCGCAGGGAGTCGGTGACCATTTGCAGCACGCATGGGTGGCTGAGGTCGAGGGTGTTGCCGGTGCCGGAATCATTGATGTAGAAGCGCTTGTCATCGGGCATCAAGCGATAGTAGGAGGCGTTGTCGATGCCGCGCATGGACAGGGTCGGGCCACGCTCGTTGCCTTCGGCGGTGTGGTTGTAGACCACGTCCAGGATCACTTCCAGCTTCTGCTCGTGCAGGTGCGCGACCATCTCCTTGAACTCGGCGATCTTGCCGCTGGCCAGGTAGCGTGGGTCGGGGGCGAAGAACGCGATGCTGTTGTAACCCCAATAGTTGGTCATGCCTTTTTCCAGCAGATGCTGGTCATTGACGAAGGCGTGCACCGGCAGCAGCTCGACCGAGGAGATCCCCAGTTGGCGAATGTGCTTGAGCACATCGTCTTCCATCAGGCCGGCGCAGGTGCCACGCACCGATTCGCCCACGGAGGGATGACGCATGCTGATGCCGCGCAGGTGGGTTTCATAAATGATCGTGCGGTCCCATGGCACCCGCACCGGCTGGTCGTTGCCCCAGGTATGGGCCGGGTCGATCACCTTGCACTTGGGCACGAAGGGCGCACTGTCGCGTTCGTCGAAACTCAGGTCGTCATCCGGGTGGCCGATGGTGTAGCCGAACAGCGCTTCGGACCATTTGAGTTCGCCCACCAACTGCTTGGCGTAGGGGTCGATCAGCAATTTGTGGTGGTTGAAGCGGTGACCGTTGGCCGGATCGTAAGGGCCGTATACGCGGTAGCCGTAAATCAGCCCAGGGTGGGCGTCGGGCAGGTAACCGTGGAAGATTTCATCGGTGTATTCCGGCAGCTCGATGCGCTCCAGTTCGACTTCGCCGCTGTCGTCGAACAGGCACAGTTCGACCTTGGTGGCGTTGGCCGAGAACAGCGCAAAGTTGACGCCCAGGCCATCCCAGGTGGCGCCGAGGGGGAAGGGCAAACCTTCACGAATCCGCGACGGCTCACTGCCCGGCGTCGATGGGGTTTTATCCGGTTTGCTCATGGTGGTGTTGCTCCTGCAAGGGGTCTTTTTTCGGGCCGAGAGCGGCCGTGCTGACGAATTTTCAGCGAACGAGATCGAGTGTGAAGTTAAACCCCCGCCGACAGCGTCGGCGGGAGGGTTGGGCGTCGAAAGGCTGGTTACGGCTTGGGCTTTTTCGGCGCCGCAGGTTTCTTGGTCGCCGGTGCGGCGGGCTTGCTTGCTGCCGCAGCGGGCTTGGGCTTTGCCGCAGGCTTGGCGGTGGCTTTAGGCTTGGCGGCCGGCTTGGGCTTGCTCGGCGTCAAGGCTTCGGATTCGGCCAGCTTGCGCGCCATCTCCCAATGACGTGCGTCCTGACCATGGGGCTTACCCTCGGACTCCCAGATCTGATGCGCCAATTCGCGGATACGTTTGTCTTCAGTGCTCATCGCAATGCTCCTCACAGAAAATGTTCAGCTTTCTTGATCATCAGAATTGATAAAGACATTGACCGGGAATTCCCCCAGGGCAGTGCTGATCAACAGCTCCTTGTTTGGTGTGACTGCGCCTGTTTGAAAAAGTCCCTTCCAGTTTTGCGTTGACGCGGCGAACGGTAATTTCACCCGGGTATCGCCCCAAACCTGCGCAGGAATCAGAGGCTGCACACCGTTTTCAAGCAGCGCATGGGACCAGCGTGGTACCACCACCACCAGCTGTTTGCCCTGGTGTTCGCGGCTGAATGCAACCACGCGGTCGGCGTGTTGACCGAGTACCTCCCGCGGTGTGTAGCTGCCGTGGCGGAACAGTTCGGGCTGGGCGCTGCGCAAGCCCAACACCTGGCCAATCAATGCCTGCTTGATACGCCCATCGTGCCAGTGGGTCAGCAGTTGATCGGTGCCCGGCGGGGTGTTCAGCGCTTGTTGCCGTGCGTTGAAGTCCACCGGACGACGGTTGTCCGGGTCCACCAGGCTGAAGTCCCAGAACTCGGCGCCCTGGTACAAGTCCGGTACACCCGGCACAGTCATGCGAAGCAAGGTTTGCGCCAGTCCATTCAGGGCGCCGGACGGGGCGATGGCTTGGGCGGCGGCGGCAATCGCGGTGCGCAACGGGCGACCGGCTTCGGTCAACAGCAGGCGCGACAGGAAGGCTTCGACCGCTTGTTCATAAGCTTCGTTGGGCGCGCTCCAGCTGCTCTGCAACTTGGCTTCGCGCAGGGCTTTTTGCTGCCACTGCCACAGGCGTTGCTGGTAAGTCTCCAGCGACGCGCCAGGGTCCAGATCCAGCGGCCAACTGCCCACCAGCACTTGATAGAGGATCAGCTCATCGCCGGCCGACGGCGCGCAGGCATCGTCGCGCAGCGGGGCGGCCAGACTACGCCACTGTTCAACTTGAGCCACATACCACGGCGCGCATTCACTGAGCACCGCCAGGCGCGCGCGGGTGTCTTCGCCGCGTTTGTGGTCATGGGTCGCGGTGGCCAGCAGGTTGTCCGGGAACGCCAGCAGGCGCTGTTGGTTGACCTGATGGAAGTCGGCCAACGGCGCACTGAATTGCTCGGTGCTGAAACCCACATCGTTACGCGACAGCAGCACCGCCGAGCGATAGAACGCGGTGTCTTCCACGGCCTTGGCGGCGGCCGGGGAAGTGAGCTGCTGGAAGCGCACGCAGGCATGTTTGAGAATCTTGCGCTCGCGCCCCACTGGGCGATCACGCCACGGCTGGCCGCCGAGCCATTTTTGCAGGTGGTCGAGCACTGGCCAGTCGCCTTCGCTCAACTTGCTGCGCGCGCCGTCCATGGCCTGTTGGAACACCTTGTCATCGGCGGCGCTACGGCCACGGGCGCTGATGTAGGTGCGGTACACCGGGAAGTGCACGATCAACTCCTGCAATGCACGGCGGATGGCGCCGAGGGTCAGGTCGCGGGTCATCACGTCGTCGCGCGCCACTTGCAGCAGCGCCTGGGCCACGCTTTCGAAATCGCCGCCCAGGGAGCCGTTGAGGATCTGTTGGCGCGCCAGGCGGGCCTCTTCGATAAAGGCCGAAGGCCGCTCGCTCAGGCGCGTCCACAGCTCGGCCAGGGGCTCAAAGCCTTCGGGCTGGTGCTGCAACAGCGACAGCTGATTCATGAATTCGTAGCCCGTGGTGCCGTCCACTTGCCAGTCTTCGCGCAGGGTTTCGCCTTCGCCGAGGATCTTCTCGACAAAAATCGGCAGGTGCCGCTCGGGGGACAACGTATCGACCCGGCGGCGCAGCTTGCGGCAATAACCGCGCGGGTCGGCCAGGCCATCGATATGGTCGATGCGCAGGCCATCCACCAGGCCTTGGCTGATCAGCTCGAAAATCTTGCCATGGGTGGCTTCGAACACCGCGCTGCGCTCTACGCGCAGGCCGCCCAATTCATTGACGTCGAAGAAGCGCCGCCAGTTGATATCGTCCGCCGCCGTGCGCCAGCTGGCCAGGCGATAGGCTTGCTGCTCCAAGAGTTGATGCAGACGTTCGAAGCCCTCGGCTTGGCGACCGTCAAACTGGGCCAAGCGCTGCTCAATGGCCGGCAGTACCTCGGTGGCCCGCTCGGCCAGGGCCTGTTTGAGCCAGGCGGCTTCGGCGTAGGCATCGTCCTGATAGGCCAGGGCAGCGAAACGGTCCGCCAGTGGTTTGAGCGGTTCGTCGTTGCCCAGGATCAACGCGTAATCCCGTGGGCAGATCGGGAAGCGATGTTCGTAATGCTCGACGTAGAACGATCCGTGGTCAGCATCGAAGTGCAGGGTCAAGGTGCCGCTTTGCAGGGCTTCGCCGTAGTCGCTGCCCAGGAACGGCATCAGCAATTGGCCTTTGAGCAGCGGGTCGGGAGAGTGCCACTGGATATCGAAGAATTCGCTGTAGGGGCTCAAACGCCCCCATTCCAGCAGGTCCAGCCACCAAGGGTTATCGGCGCCGCCCACGGCCATGTGGTTAGAAACGATATCCAGGATCAG
Source organism: Pseudomonas sp. S4_EA_1b (assembly GCF_016307435.1). NCBI lineage: Bacteria > Pseudomonadati > Pseudomonadota > Gammaproteobacteria > Pseudomonadales > Pseudomonadaceae > Pseudomonas > Pseudomonas sp. S4_EA_1b. The sequence goes on from NZ_JAEILC010000077.1 coordinate 24,079, forward strand.
GCCCATGTCGTGTTCACGCAGGGCCGCGACCAGACGGCGCAACGCGTCCTCACCGCCCAGTTCAGGGTTGACCCGGGTCGGGTCGACCACGTCGTAACCGTGCATGGAGCCGGCGCGCGCGCTGAGCAACGGCGAGGCATACAGGTGGCTGATACCCAGTTGGGCAAAATACGGCACCAGCGGCACCGCGTCGTCCAGGGTGAAACCTTTATGGAATTGCAGGCGCTGAGTGGCGCGCAAGGGCAGTGCTTTCATCGGTCACGCTCATAGGCTTGGTTACGCGCGACCGCCAGCAGTTCGAGGCGGCGCGCGGCGTCGGCGTTGTCGAGCAGGCTCGCGGCCTCGCCCGGCAGGCGACGGCGCCAATTGGGATGGGTATCGGTGGTGCCGGGCAGGTTGGCTTGTTCTTCGATGCCCAGGGCATCCTCCAGCGGCAACAGCACCAGCGGCGCGCGAGTGTGGCCCAGGTAGCGCACGCTGGCGTCGATCATATGGTCGGTTTCGTTGCGGATCTCATCGACGAAGTTCTGCGGGTCCTGGCTCAGGGCTTGGCGCAGCGCCTGCCGTTCGCGCAGGCGATGTTCGCTCCATTGCTCCACGGTGGGCGCGTCGATCAGGCCGAGCTGGATATTCCAGTCGATGTCGCGGCTGTGCCACCAACCGTTGAGGGTCGGCAGGTCGTGGGTGCTGGTGGTGGCGAGGGCGTTGTCGGGCCAGTCGAGGATCGGCTTGAACTGGCCGTCGTGGCCTTGTTCGAACAGCAGCACGCGCATACCGAGTATGGAGCGGCCGATGAGTTTTTCGCGCAGGCCGTCCGGCACGGTGCCCAAGTCTTCGCCTAGCACAATGGCCTGGTGACGATGGGACTCCAGCGCAAGCAGACGCAGCATGTCGTCCACAGGGTAATACAGGTACGCACCTTCTTTGGGCGAAGCGTCCATGGGGATCACCCACAGGCGTTGCAGGCCCATGACATGGTCGATGCGCAAGCCGCCGGCATGGGCGAAGTTGGCCCGCAGCATTTCGATAAACGCACGGAAGCCATGGCGCTTGAGGCCCTCGGGGGAGAACGCGGAAATCCCCCAGCCCTGGCCGGCACGGTTGAGGATGTCGGGCGGCGCCCCCACGGTGAGGTTGGCCAGCAACTCGTCCTGGCGACTCCAGGCCTGGCTGCCGCCGCCGTCGGCGCCCACCGCCAGGTCAGCGATCAGGCCAACCCCCATGCCGCTGCCACGGGCGGCTTGTTGGGCGCGCTCCAGGCAACGCGCGATCAGCCATTGGGCAAAGGCGTAGAAGCCGATCTCCTCACGGTGTTCCTCGGCAAATTTTGCCAATGCCGGGCTTTGCGGGGTGCGCCACTCTGCGGGCCAATGGCGCCAGTCGAGGCTTTCACCAGCGGCGGCGCGCATGGCTTGCACTGCTTCGAAGCGGCAATGGTTTTCCAGGGCCTCGCCGCCGGTCTGACGGAAACTCAGGAAGTCAGCATGTTGCGGGTGATGGCCGTGGCGGAAATCTTCATACAGCGCACGCAGCAAACGCTGCTTGGCCTGGGCGGCGGCAGGCCAGTCGATCAGGTCGAGCTGTTCGAGGTCGTGCAACTCATCGGCGATGCCCAGGGCTTCGATGGCATTGCGCACTTCGCGCTCGCCGAGGATGCAAGCCGGTGAAGCGTACAGGCTGTTAAGAAACAGCCGACTCGATGGCGAATACGGGCTGTAACGCTGCGGGTCAGCGCTGAACATCGCGTGCATTGGGCTGATGGCCAAGGCGTCGGCGCCCCGCTCGGCGGCTGCGCGGGCCAGGTGTTCCAGGGCCAGGGTGTCGCCGAAACCGCCATCGTTAAGGCGGCGCAAGCCGTAGAGCTGCGCACTGATGCCCCAAGCGCGGGCGGGTTGGCTGTCCACCGCTTCGGCCACGCTGTAGCAGTGGGTGGGGGCCACTGCCAGGGTGAACGTCTGGTCGTTGATCTGCACTTGGTGATAACCCAAGGCAATCACGCCGGGCAGCACGGCGTTGCCGTCCAGCCGCAGCTCCAGGGTTTCGCCTTGCTCCAAGTGCACGCGGCACAGGGTGTCTGGTTCGAAATAGTGCGCCAGGTCCAAGCTCTGGCCGCTGTCGACGGTCAACAACGGCGGCAGGTGTTTATCGAGCTGAGCTTGTTCCAAGTCACGTAGGCTAGCGTCAACCTCGGCATCAGTGTCGGCCGGATGGCCAAGACCTTTGAGCACCGCGCGCAGGGCGTCGGGTTGTACGTGTTGCGGGCGGCCGTTGGCGTCGATCCAATCGACGGCCAGGCCCGCGCGGCTGGCGAGGATTTCCAGTTTCGCTTCGCTCAAGGGTGTTCTCCAGCAGGGGATAGGGTGACGCGTGCGCTGTACGGCGGCAGGTGTGTGCCGTCGCTGGCGGGCGTTGCAAAAATAATCGGGTGCGGCGGCGTGGAATGTTCCAAGGCAGTGGCACTGAGGTTCAGATCGATCTGCAACACACTGCCGTTACCCAGACGCCAACGCGCGCTGACCGCTGCGTCGCCAAGTACCTGGGCACCCAGCGCCACACTGCCAGGCAGGTGCGGGACGATATGGCGATGACGCAGGCTTAACAGCTCGCGGTAAAACGCCACATGGTCTTGGTCGGCCAGGGTTGGCATGGACTGTTGCAAGGTCGACAGCGCATTCGGGTCCGGGATGTGTTCGCGGCGTTCAGGGTCCTGGAACGCGGCAAAGTCGGCAAATTCATTGCGCCGACCTTCACGCACCGCTTCGGCCAGCTCGCCGTGATGGTCGGTGAAGAACAGGAACGGCTCGGCGGCGTTGGCTTCGTCGCCCATAAACATCAAAGGAATCATTGGCGACAGCAGCAGCAGGGCGGTCGCGGCCTTGAGCGCCTGGGGCGGGCAAAGCTGGTGCAGACGTTCGCCGAGGGCGCGATTGCCGATCTGGTCGTGGTTTTGCAGAAATGCAACGAAAGCAGTCGGCGGCAGACCACCGCTCGGCTCGCCGCGGGCATGGCCATGGCGAGTGGTGTCGCCCTGGTAGATAAATCCTTCACCCAGGCACCTTGCCAGTTTGGCGGTAGGGTCTTGGGCAAAGTCGCTGTAGTAGGCATCGGTTTCGCCGGTCAGCAGGACGTGCAACACGTTGTGGAAGTCGTCATTCCACTGCGCATCGAAGTCGTGCTTGAGCAGGCTGGCCTGGTTCAGTTCGTTTTCCAGCACCAGCCACACATGACGGCCGGTATCGACCTGCTGGCGCACGCGCTGCGCCAGTTCCTGCAAGAAACCGGGGTTGTCGATGGCGTGCACGGCGTCCAGGCGCAGGCCGTCGAAACGGTATTCGAGCAACCACATCAAGGCGTTATCAAGAAAGAAATCCCGCACTTCACGGCGCTCGAAATCAATGCCAGCGCCCCACGGGGTGTGCACGTCTTCCTGGAAGAAACTTGCCGCGTACTGCCCCAGATAGTTGCCATCGGGGCCGAAGTGGTTGTAGACCACGTCGAGGATCACCGCCAGGCCGTGTTCGTGGGCGCTGTCGATCAGGTGTTTGAGTTGTTCCGGGGTGCCGTAGGACGAGTGCGGGGCATACGGCAGTACGCCGTCATAGCCCCAGTTACGTTCGCCAGGGAACTGCGCCAAGGGCATCAGTTCAATGGCGGTCACGCCCATCTCGGCCAGGCGCGGCAGGTGTTGCTCGACGTTGGCGTACCCCCCCAGGGCGCCGACGTGCAATTCGTAGATCACCGCCTCGTGCCAGGGGCGGCCTTGCCAGTTGGGCTGGCGCCAGTGGTAGGCCAGCGGGTCTACCACCAGGCTCCAACCATGAACGTCCGAGGCCTGGGCCCTGGACGCTGGATCGGGCACATCCTGCTCCCCGTCGATGTTGTAGCGATACCGGGTGCCCGCCGGGCACTTGAGTTCAACTTCGAACCATCCATCGGCCTGGGGCAGCATGGCGATGGATTTACCGTTTTCCAATTCAACGCTGACATAAAACGCGTCTGGCGCCCACAAGGCGAAACGCGTGTGTTGCGCGTCCAGCATGATTGCGCCGTGGGGCCAGGTTTCCAGAGTCCGTAACGGCATCTATAGAGACCTCCCTTGATTATTTAGCTGATTTCCCCAGGGCCTTGGCCACCAGTTGTTCGTAAAGCTCGGCGTAGGGTTCGACCGCCTGGGTCCAGTTGAACGGCTGGGTCATGGCGCGGCAGCGCATGGCGTTGAGCAGGCCGGGGTAGGCGAACACGTTGAAGGCGCGGGTGAGGGCGGCTTTGTAGCTGTCCACCGTGGATTCGTTGAACAGGAACCCAGTGACGCCGTCTTCGATGGTGTCCGCCAGCCCACCGGTGTTGCGCGCCACCGGCAGTGAGCCGAAGCGCTGCGCGTACATCTGGCTCAGGCCGCATGGCTCGTAACGCGATGGCATCAGCAGGAAATCGCTGCCGGCGAACATGCGCCGTGCGTCGGTTTCGTTAAAGCCGATGCGCACGCCGATCTGGCCGGGGAAACGCAGGGCCAGCTCGCGCATGGCCTGTTCTTCTTCCGGCTCGCCGCGCCCAATAATCGCGATCTGGCCACCGTTCTCGACGATAAAGCTGGCAACCGCTTCGGTAAGGTCCAGACCCTTCTGGTACACCAAGCGCGAAACCACGGCGAACAGCGGGCCGGTGGAGTCGTGCAGCCCGAATAGATTGCGCACATGGGCGGCGTTGATCGCTTTGCCTTCCCAGTCACCGATATTGAAGTTGTGGGTCAGGTGCGTGTCGGTGGACGTTTCCCAGCTCTCATCAATGCCGTTGGGAATGCCGCTGAGCAAGCCTTGCTGGGTCTTGGCGGCGAGGAAACCGTCGAGGCCGCAGCCGAATTCGGGGGTGGTGATTTCCTGAGCGTAAGTGGCACTCACCGTGGTGATGTGGCTGGAGTACGCCATGCCGGCCTTGAGGAACGACATCTTGCCGTAGAACTCCATGCCTTCCTGCTGCAGTGCGTGGGGCGGAATCCCCAGCTCCGGCGTGGAAGCCAGACTGACCACGCCCTGGTAGGCCAGGTTATGAATGGTGAACAGCGTCGGCGTGCGTGAACCACGCCAGTGCATGTACGCGGGGGCCAGGCCAGCGGGCCAGTCGTGGGCGTGCACCAGGTCCGGGCACCAGTGGATCTGCGCCAGGTTGGCGGCGATATCGGCGGCGGCCAGGCCCAGGCGGGCGAAACGGATATGGTTGTCAGGCCAGTCGCGACCGTTGTTGGCGCCGTAAGGCGTGCCCTCGCGCTCATAGAGCTCGGGGCAGATCAACACGTAGATGACCAGGCCATCCTTGAGGTCCATGCGCCCGATCTTGCACGGCGGCAGCGCGGCGTGGCCACCCAATTCGCCGATGATATGGATCGGGTTATCGCTTTCCATCACCTGCGGGTAACCGGGGATCAACACGCGCACATCATGCAGATGCGCCATGGCGCGAGGCAGGGCGGCGGATACGTCGCCCAGGCCGCCGGTCTTCACCAGATCGGCGAATTCCGAGGTTACAAACAGTACTTTCTTTCGATTGGGGTTAAAACTGGACACCGGCCGCACCGTGTTGAGGTCGACCAAAGAGGTCGACCCGCCAACTGGCTGACTAACACGCTCTCCCTGAATACTTACTGCGGCACTGATCATAGTTCTCTCCACGTGTTGGTCGGCTAATGGCCCGCTGCCATTAGCTCCGATGACCGCATCCTGCGGCCAGGCGCACAAGCGCATGACAAATCTGGCAAGGCGTATGCCAGTTGCACGGTTAGCGTTAAAAAGTTGGATAGACGGCAACCGGCGTAAACCGCACTGGCGCGCCTTACCTAAACCTGACCAATGGCAGAGTTGGAAAGTTTAGATTTTTTTCGCGGGGTTTTTGTTTTGGAAGGGACCCATCGGTCATCAGTCTAGGACAGATCCCAGGCAGCGTAGGGTTTCTACATGAATTTTGTAGGACAAAAAACTTGTAACCTTATGCGATGCGGAAAAACCGTTGGCGGCCGGCGAGAGTGATGGCACTTTGCACTTGTTTGCCCCAGGCAATACCGCACTCATTCAGTGGTGAGCAGGCTTGCCCTGCACTGGGCGACATCGTCGCCCCAAGAAAGGACCTTCGACCTATCTGATGCACCCTGTGCACCATTGGGGAGCGCTGCGCAGGCCTGCTCGCTCCACGACGCAGTCAACCCAGCAACCGTATTGGCGCGCCCCCGGCCCAGGCGATGATGTCTTCAATCATTTGCCCATAAAACTGCCGGTAGTTCTGCTCGCTGACATAACCCACATGCGGTGTGGCCAGCACATTGGGCAGGTGCCGGAAAGGGTGATCGACGGGAAGTGGCTCCTGGCCATATACATCCAGTGCTGCGCCGGCTAAGTGGCCGGATTGCAATGCCTGGATCAGGGCCTGTTCATCGACGATCGGCCCGCGAGCGGTGTTAACGAGGCGCGCGCTCGGCTTCATCCAGGCCAAGGCTTGGGCATCCACCAACCCCCGGCTACGTTCGCTGAGCACCAGATGGACGCTGAGGATATCGGCCTGCTCAAACAACTGCTGCTTGCTGACCCAGGTCACTCCCGCCGCAGCGGCGCGTTCCGGCGTGAGGTTCTGGCTCCAGGCGATCACGCGCATGCCGAACGCCTGGCCGAACCCGGCGACCTTCTGGCCGATGCTGCCCAGCCCGAGAATCCCCAGGGTCTTGCCGTGCAAGTCGCCACCCAGACCCAACTGCCAACCCCCGGCGCGCAGGGCATTGGCTTCGGCCAGCAGGTTGCGGGTGCAGGCCATGATCAGTGCCCAGGTCAGTTCCGGTGCGGCGTGTTTATAGCTGTCGGTGCCGCACACCTGAATGCCCAGTGCCTGGGCGGCGCTGATATCAAGGGCGGCATTGCGCATGCCGCCGGTCACCAGCAGCTTGAGGCGCGGCAGGCCTTGCAGCAGGGCTTTGTCGAACACCGTGCGTTCGCGCATTACGCAAATCACTTCGAACCCTTGCAAGCGCTCGATCAGGGTCGTGGTATCCGCCGGGTAATCGTGGAGGAAATGCACCTGGCCCACGGTTGCCAGGGCCGACCAATCCACCACGCCAGCGGCGACTTGCTGCCAGTCATCAATCACAGCGATCTGTAGCGCCATTTACGCGTGCCTCCGAATGTTGGATTAAAGGGCGTTCAAGCCCTGCAACAACGCTTGATGAAACCGCGCCGGTTCTTCCATTTGCGGCGCGTGCCCCAAGCCGGGGAATTCGACCAGGGTAGCGTGGGGCATCAGCTTGGCGACCTGCTTGCCCAGCACGGCGTAGTTGCCGAGTTTGGCCTTGACCTCGGGCGGCGCCATCGCCTTATTGATCGCGGTGTTATCGGCGGTGCCGATCAGTAGCAGGGTCGGCACCTGTACGTCTTTGAATTCGTAATACACCGGCTGGGAATAAATCATGTCGTAGATCAGCGCCGAGTTCCACGCGACCCGTTTATGCCCGGGGCCGTTGCTCAAGCCGGCGTACATATCGACCCAACGCTCGTATTCCGGCTTCCAGCGCCCGACGTAATAAGTGTTGAGCTGGTACTGGCGGATGCTTTCGGCGCTGACTTTCAGCTCACGTTGGTACCACTGATCAACACTCAGGTACGGCACGCCGAGGGCTTTCCAGTCTTCCAGGCCGATGGGGTTGACCAAAGCCAGTTGCTCGGTCTGCGCGGGGTACATAAGCGCATACCGGGTGGCGAGCATGCCGCCGGTGGAGTGGCCGAGCAGGGTGGCCTTGGGGATGCCGAGTTTTTCCAGCAGTTGATGGGTGTTGAGCGCCAACTGCTGGAAGCTGTACTGGTAATGCTCCGGCTTGCTGGAGGTACAAAAGCCGATCTGGTCCGGGGCGATCACGCGGTAACCGGCGTCGCTCAGGGCCTTGATCGAGCCTTCCCAAGTGGCCGCGCAGAAGTTCTTGCCGTGCATCAGCACCACGCTGCGCCCGTTGGGCTTGCCGCTGGCCGGCACGTCCATGTAGCCCATTTGCAGGGTTTTGCCTTGGGATTCAAAGCTGAAATGCGCAAGCGGATAGGGGTATTGAAAGCCTTGTAATTCGGGGCCGTAAGTTGCGGCGAGGGCGGGGACGCTGCTGGCCATGAACAGGCCGGCGATATAAAGGACGCGGTTTGGCGGCATGGTGTCATCTCCTGAAACAGGTTTTGGGATGCTGTTGCGAGAGGATTAACGCGGGATTAACACCCACTGCAAGGTAATTGCCGCCAGCACGCCATAACGCAGACCTTTGGCCAAAGTGACCACCACCAGAAACCGCCACAGCGGTTCGCGCATCACACCGGCCACCAGGGTCAGCGGGTCGCCGATGATCGGCACCCAACTGAGCAGCAGGGTCCAGTGCCCCCAGCGTGCGTAGTGGCGACGGGCCGTTTGCAGTTGCCGCTCGTTGACCGGAAACCAGCGCCGCTGTTTGAAATGCTCCACCCAGCGGCCCAGCCACCAATTGACCAGCGAGCCCAGTACATTGCCCAGGGTGGCGACCGCCAACAACCACCACACGCTGTAGTGGCCGCTGAGCAGCAGGCCCACCAGTACGGCTTCCGATTGCAGGGGCAGCAGCGTCGCCGCACCGAACGCGGCGACGAACAGCCCCAGGTAACCCATCAGCACCGATTAGTGTGCCGGGTAATCGGCCACCACCTCATCCGTGCCGTCACGGCGCAGTCCGATGATCTGGTAGGCATCGGCATGTCCGTCCATTTCCATGCCCGGCGAGCCCATGGGCATGCCCGGTGCGGCAACGCCTAGCAGGTCGTCGCGCTTGCGCAGCGCCAGCACCTGCTCGGCGGGCACATGGCCCTCAACGAACTTGCCGTCGATCACGGCGGTATGGCATGAGCTCAGGCGCGGCGCCACGCCGAGGCGTTGTTTGACGGCGCTCATATCGGTTTCGACATGGTCATTGACCTTGAACCCATTGTTTTCCAGATGGCTGATCCACTTTTTGCAACAGCCGCAGTTGGCGTCACGGTGTACATCGATGGGGATCAGGTCGGCGGCTTGGGCCAGGGTAGTGGTGAAGAGGGCGGACAGCAGGGCCAATCGCAGTGGGGTTTTCATCGGAGTCTCATCCAATCGGGGCGATAAGCCCGGCATTCTCCGCGCTTTTACGGACGGGACGACAGTGTAATGTTTCTAAATTATACAAAGGGCGGATGTTCCAGGCGCTGCTTCAGACGGTCCAGGGCGATGGCCGACAGTTCGTGCATGCGCTCGTGCAAGGTCGCCAGTTGCAATTCGGTTTCGTAGGTCAGCACCCGTTTAAACAGCGTGCCGTCGCGAAACGGTTGCAGGAAGTAGTGGATCGAGCCGTCAACGACCAGGGAGGTGAACACGCATTTGAATTCGTCGGGGCGCCGGGCGATCTGCACGCGGTAGCTCATGGGGACGCGTACGCCAAGCAAGTCGATCATCTCGGTAAAGCGTGAACCGGCACCCAAAGAGCCGCTGGTGCCGGTCTCTGCACCGAGGGAAGTGGGGTGCCATTCGTGCCAGCGGTCCGGTTGGGTTACGTAGTCATAGACAGTTTCAAGGGGGGCATTGATAAAGCGTTCCTGACTGATCCGCTCCAAGCGGACCGACTGCTCGACAGCGCGCATGACACACCTCCTGTGTGGCGGGAAGAAGTATCTCGAGCTGTCAGAATAGTCTGACTCCCGTGCTTTGCACGGGAGTTCTCAAACGCTGTTCAACGGACTTTGAAGCGACTCATCAGGCTGATAACCCGGCCATTGGCTTCCAGCAGGCTCTGAGTATTGTTTTCGGTGGCGTGACCGCTCTGCACCAGGTCTTCGACCATTTGTCGGATCTGCACCATGCTGCGGTTGATCTCCTCGGTCACCGCGCTTTGCTGTTCGGCGGCGGTGGCGATCTGGGTGCTGAGGCTGTGGATATGGCCGACGGAACCGGCCATTTCATCCAGGCCGGTGTTGACCCGCGCCGTGGCGTCCGCCGCCGATTGGCAGCTGGACTGGGTATTTTCCATGGCGGTGACTGAGGAACTCACCCCCGTGGTCAATCGAGCGAGCATCTCGTTGATCTGGGAGGTGCTGGCCTGGGTGCGCGCGGCCAGGGCCCGCACCTCGTCGGCCACTACCGCAAAACCACGGCCTTGCTCGCCGGCCCGCGCTGCTTCGATGGCCGCGTTGAGCGCCAGCAGGTTGGTCTGGCCGGCAATCGCGCCGATCACTTCAAGGGTTTCGGTGATGCGCGCGGCGTCCTGGCGCATGTTCTCCACCGTGTGGGTGGCGCTGGCGACCTCGCCGATCAACGCGCCGACGCTGCTGGACGCTTCTCCCACCACCACGCGCGAGCGGTCGGCGTGTTCGTTGGCGCGCTGGGTGAACGCGGCGGTTTCGGCGGCGTTCTGTGCCACGGTCTCGGCAGTGGAACTCATCTCAGTGATGGCCGTGACGGTCTGATCGGTTTCCGAGGCATGGCGCACCAGGATCTGGTTGGTCTGTGCCGAAGTCTGCTGCAATCGCTCAAGCCCTGTGGACATGGCAGCGGTGGCCTGGGTCACTTCGCCGATCATGTTTTGCAGGTAGACGATAAAGCGGTTGACGGAATGGCCGATGGCGCCCAGTTCGTCTTCGGCGCGGATGGTGATGCGCCGCGTCAGGTCGGCATCGCCGGTGGACAGTGCGTCGATATTGGCTTTCAGCGTCTTCATGCGCTGCACCAGTTTGCGGATCGCATACGCGGCCAGCAGCACCAGCAGCAATACCATGGGGATTTGCAGCAGGGCCAAAGTGCCGAGTACGTCATCGCGCTGCGCGGTGATCAACGAGGTGGGCAGGGCGGTGGCGAGGAACCACGGCGTACCCTCGATCGGGCGCATATAAAAGGTGCTGGCCACCCCGCCGTTATCGAACTCGCTGCGCTGCAAGCCTTGGTCGCGATGGGCAAGGGCTTTGCTGACCTGGGTGGCGAAGGCTGAGGAAGCGGTCAGTTCGCTGATGTTTTTCAACACCACCGGGCTGTTCAGGCGCGTGCTGTTGCTGATGATCTTGCCGTCGCCTTCGACGATCAGCATCTGCCCGCCGATGTCTTTTTCCTTGCTGGCCACCAGTTCGTTGAAGAAACCGAGGGTGACGTCAATCGTGGCCACGCCATAGGCCGCGCCATCGCGCTGGATCGCCATGGCGCAGTTAGTGCGTGGCTCTTGGCTGGCGTCGTCCTTGTAAGCCGCGGCCCAGGCGCATTGGCCACGCGGCGAGGCCAGGCCGCCCTTGTACCAGCTCTGGTCGTAATAGTTGGGGGCCGGGTCGCTGTTCCAGAAGGTATTGACCATCAGCTTGCCCGAGGCATCACGGTGCCAGAACGTGCTGTGCTTGTTGCGCCCTGGGGTGCGCTGGTTTGGCAGCGGCCAGATACCGCCGCCGAACACCTTCAGCTCACCGTACTGGTCGACCAGGCCAGGCAAGACCTTGTCGATGGCATCGCTGTCCAGCAGCGGGATGGTCTGGGTGATGCTGCGTTGCTGGGCCTGAACCTTGTTCAGCTCGCCCTGGATGGTTTTCGCCACCTCGTCGATGCGGTTGAGCACCACCTGCTCTTCGGTGTGGCGCAATGTCGGCGCGACCAACTGGCCGATGCCAACGATGGTCAACACGAATAACACTAGGACGAACAACACTAGAAACAGGGTATAGCGGGCTTGGATGGAGCGCAGTGGGGGCATGGGATCGTCCTTACGAAGCGTTTATTGTCGACGCGGCTTTGTTGGAGCTTCGTAGGGGTATCGGCTTGAGTAGGGCTGGCTTTAGGTACGAGGGTGCCAATATCTGCGTGCGCAAGCAGCGAGGCTTGGCGGGCCTCGCTGTTTATGTCAGATCTCCAGCATCGCCATCACCGCCTCTGGGTAGCGCAGACCGGCAGTGGCGTCGGCGGGGAAAATCCCATCCAGGGCCGACCGCTCGGATGGGCTGAGCACGATGGACACCGCCGCTGCGTTTTCTTCCAGGTATTTGCGCTGTTTGGTGCCTGGGATCGGGATGATGTAGTCCCCTTGGGCCAATACCCAGGCCAAGGCCAGTTGCCCGGCGCTTACACCCTTATCGGCTGCCAGGCTGCGCACGCGCTCGACCAATTGCAGATTCTTCGCGAAGTTATCCCCTTGGAAACGCGGGTTGGAGCGGCGGTAGTCATCTGCGCTGAAGTCATCCGGGCTTTGCAGCGTGCCGGTGAGAAAACCGCGACCCAGCGGGCTATAAGGCACGAAGGCAATCCCCAGGCGCTGGCAGGCGGCGAGACAGCCGTTGCTTTCCTGGTCGCGGCTCCACAGCGAGTACTCGCTTTGCAGGGCGCTGATCGGGTGGACCTTATGCGCACGCTCCAGGGTGGCGGCCGACGCTTCGCTCAGGCCCAGGTAACGCACCTTGCCCTGTTTGACCAGCTCAGCCATGGCGCCGACGCTCTCTTCGATGCTCACCTGCGGGTCGATGCGGTGCTGGTAGTAGAGGTCCAGGGTGTCGACGCCCAGGCGCTGCAAAGTGCCGTCGATGGACGCGCGGATGTACTCGGGGCTGCCGTTCACACCTCGCGAGGCGGGGGTGGCCGGGTCGCGGATGATGCCGAATTTGCTGGCCAGGAACACTTGGTCGCGCTTGCCGGCGAATGCCTTGCCCAGTAATTGCTCGTTGGTATGCGGGCCGTACATATCGGCGGTATCGAAGAAGTTGATCCCCAGTTCCAAGGCGCGGTGCAGGGTGGCGATGGCTTCGCGGGTGTCGCTGCCGGGGCTGTAGAAATCGCTCATGCCCATGCAGCCAAGGCCGATGGCAGAGACGAGGGGACCGTGTGTGCCAAGTTGACGAGTGTGCATTTGTGGGACTCCAGAGTTGGGAAGGACTTCATTGTTATCCTCGACAAAACCGAGATAAAGCGGCTAAAAGCACTATCACTGTTTGTATTTTCTAAACAATCCGCACGGAGCCAGCCCTTGGATCGTTTCAACGCCATGCGTGTATTCACCCGTATCGTCGAACTGGGCGGCTTCGCCAAAGCCGCCGACAGCCTGCAACTGCCCCGCGCCTCGGTGACCATCCTGATCAAACAACTGGAAGCGCACCTGGGGGTGCAACTGTTGCAGCGCACCACGCGGCAGGTCAGTCCCACCCCGGACGGCACCGCGTACTACCAGCGCTGTGTGCAGTTGCTGTCAGACCTGGAAGAGACCGAAGCGGTGTTTTCCACCCGCCGTCAGAACCCGCGCGGCACCTTGAGCGTGGACATGCCCTCGGGCATCGGCCGCTTGATCGTGATCCCCGCACTGCCGGCCTTTACCGCGCGTTACCCGCAGATCGAACTGGACATCGGCTTGAACGACCGCCCGGTAGACTTGATCCGCGAAGGCGTGGACTGCGTGCTGCGCGGTGGCCTGGCCCTGGACGAATCCCTGGTGGCACGGCCCCTGGCGCTGATGGACCAGTTGACTCTGGCAAGCCCTGCCTACCTTGAGCGCATGGGCATGCCCGCTGATCTGGACGACCTGGCGCGCCATCACATGGTCGAGTACGTCTCCAGCGCCAGCGGCAAGCGCTTCGGTCTGGAATTTCTGATTGACGGCCAAGTGCGCCCGTTCGACCTGCCCAGGCGCGTCGCGGTCAACAGTTCCGACGGCTACTTTGCCGCATGCGAGGCCGGTTACGGCTTGATTCAGGCGCCCCATTACCACGCGATGCGACAACTGGCCGAGGGATGCCTGGTGGAGGTGCTGCCACATTGGCCAGTGCCGAAAATGGCCCTGACCGCGCTGTACCCACCCCATCGTCAGTTGTCGTTGCGGGTACGGGTCTTTGTGGATTGGCTGGTGGAACTGTGCGCTGCGCCTGGCACCGGTTTGCAGCGTCAGCCCCTGGGCTTGGGGTGATTGATGGGAGCCCAGCCTGATTTCTCGGCAGGCTGGGGCGTGTGCGTTTCTACGGTTTGACGAAAATCTGCAAGTCGCCGGGCGCATCCTCGGGGCGCAAGGGAAGGGCGGGGTCGGGGGTATGGCCTTTGACCTTCAAGCCGATCTGTGACGTCACGTGGGAGTTGTTAGAAACACCAACGCCGATGCTGCCCGTCAACTCCGCGAGACCCGGGATGCCTTCGCTGGTGTTCATGTGCGCATTGCCGACCAGCGCCACCCACTTTTCCGTCCCGGAGTTGGCCTGGATGGTTTCTGCGGCGTAATAGTTGAACTCACGTAGCCGGGTCGTTGAGCCGTTGCCCGCCGTGGTGGCCAGGTTGACGCCGCGTAGATCTTTGTGGCGCGTCAGGTAGTAGTGATCAAGGGGTAAGACTTCGATGCCGTGGGCCTTCAGCTTTTTGCACAGTTGCTCGAAGGTCGGATGGGTACGCGGTTGCCGGGATCGACCGAGGAGGCCGATGCCGTCGTCCATCAACCCTTGGGGCATATCGATCAATCCTTCGAAATAGACCTTCGTGACACCGGCGCCCTTGAGGGTAGTGACGTTGTCGTAAAGCACCCTGAAACTTGCCATCTGACTGTGGGACTCACCCAATACCACACCGGGCGAGACCTTGAGGGTTTCCGTCAGCAGCTCGGATGCGGGGACCTGCTTGGGCACGTGTGGAATGGCAGGGCGAGGTGGCAGGCCGTTTTGGTCGATTGCCTCGTAATACTCAGCCATCTGTTCGTTGAACCGTCGCACGGTCTCTGCCTTGGTGTCCGGCTTGAAATGGTCGGCTTCCAGCCTGCCCCGCATGCTTTCCACATAGTCACCCGAGGGCAAAGGTTTTCGCGGCCGCACAGGGCGCCCATCGGTGCCCACCAGGTTATTCCGATGGCCGTGGAAATGTTTGGGCGGGTGCACGGGAGCCAGGGTGTCCAGGGGGTTGAAGCCTTCCAGGGGAGGGCCGTAAGGCATGGCTTTGGCCGGGTCGTACGCGTAGCGCTGACCGTTGGACACAATGGTATCGGCTTCATAGACGTGGTCGTCGATTTTGAAAGTGCCATACGTGACCGGTCCGTGTTCGGCGCTGACCCGCTTGGTCAAGTCGTACCCGCCGCTTGCGCCCCTGACGCGTTTGACCCCATTGCCGATCAGCCGCGAGCCTTCCTCAACCAGGCTGCCCACCCCGCTCAATGGGTTCAATTCACTGACGACGGTGGTTCCGAGAATCTTTGCCACCTTCGCGGCTTTGCGGGTGGTGTTGGCCGCGCTGGCCGCGACCTTGGTGACCCTGCTGGCGGCCCCGGCAGCGCCGGTGACGAAACCGAAAATATCCATGCCCAGATCGAACGTCCCTTCCAGGTAATTGCCGTCACGAAAGTTCACGATGGCCGAGCGCAGCGGCACCAGGTCGAGAAAAAAATCGGCCAGCTTCCACTCGTTTTCCACGTGCTGATCGTGGCGGGTGGTGCCTTTGGCGCGCTTGACCGCATCCTCGCCATCTATGTCCAGATGTTCGACGAATACATCCGCAATGGCCTGGGTTCGCGCGCTTGAAAAGCTGGCGGGGATGGGTAGCGGAGTGCTCACGCCCTTGTTTAAGTCCAGGGCCGATTGGCTGACGTGGGCGGGGGTGAAAGGCTCTATCGGATACACCAGGCTGCCGTTACGTGGCCTTGGTTGGGTCAACACCGTGTCGCGGACCCGGCTGATGGCGCCCTGTTTCAAGTCAATTTCGTAGACCTTTTCGCCATCAGCGCTTGTGGCTTTGATCAGCAGCTTGGGGTTTTTGCGCTCAAGGGTGCGACCGGTGAAGCCGGTGCTCAGCCTATAGGTCGGGTTCTGGTAGAACTCCAGTTTTGCGTATTCCAGAGTTTGCCTGTCTTCTAAAGGCAGCCGAGCGATCAGCTGCTTGACCGTTGTGGCAATGCCCTTTTTGCGCAGATCGACGGCGTGGGCGAACTGCTCGTTGAACACACTGTTGACGTCAAACGCCAGGGATTTGCCCCGTGTGGCCTCGATCACACGCGGGTCTTCGCTTTCCCACTGGTAGGCGTGCAGCCCGCTCATGGCGATATCCAGCAGCGAATGGCGGCCGGCCGGGGCGCGATTGGGGTTATACAGCGGCTCGTCATGGGGCTGGGTAGTGGCTTTGACCGTCAGCAGTTTTTCTTCAAATGGCACGTCTTCACCAAACCGCTCCTTGAGCTTGGCCAGGGCAATCGCGCGACGGCTTGGGATTTCGGTGTCGATTTGCACCGAGGCTTCTAGGCGTTCGTTGGCCTGCGCGTTGAACGCGCTGCGGACCTTCTGCTTATCCGCGGGGCCGTAACGGTCAGCTTCTTGCGCCGACAACGTGCCGCTGACCAGCCCCCAGACCCGCAAGGCATCGGATTGGGCTTGTTGGGTGACGGTCAGGTCCTGCAGACCGGCGCTTTCGGCCTCCATCATGACTTGGGTAAAGGTCATGTTGGGCACCTTGCCCGGCGTCTGCGCTTCAATCGTGGCCGCCGCGACCGACAGGCTGACCCAAGCCGGGCTGCCGTAGGTGACGCTGTCGGGGATGTCTTTGATCAACAACTCGGGGGCCTTTCTGGCCAGTAACAGGTGAGCGGCAACTTTTGCCATGGCAGGTGTGGCATCGCCTTGCTCGACCAGATGTGCGCTCAACCCATCGCGTATCGCCGACGCCGGTTTGCCCCAATGCTCGGTTTGCGTCAGGTCGAAATCGGCCACCTTGTTCCACGCGGGTGCGTCGAGGGATTGCGGGTCCAGTACCAGATTTATGGCTGCCAACACATAGTCGCTTGCGCTGGTGGCGGTGGCGATGCCGTTGAGCTGAGTCTGCAGCGCTTGCCCCATGGCTTGAGCGCGTGGCGTGCTCAGGAGGGTTTCCAGCGCATTGGCCGGATCATCCATGGCCTGGGCGCTGAGCGGCTGGTTGCTGTTCAGGTATTCCAGAATTCCCAGACTCGGCCCCATGCGCGGCGGGTTTGGGTGGCGCATGGCGTAGTCCCTGGCGCTCGCCAGCACGGTGCGCTGCGCCTGTACGCTGAGCTCAAGCGGCCACGACAAGCTGCCGCCGAAGTTGCCCAAGGGATGCTCCCGAGCCCTGTCGAGCACCGCATCGGCTAGGGCGACGAGGCTGAAGTGGTCAGTGGGTAGGCTCAAGCCATATGTGGTGATGAAGGCTTCAAGCGTGAGAGGGGAGTCTCCCGGTGGGGGAAAAGCGGATGCAGGATGCGCTTGCATCGTGCTGGTTTTCAGCGCCGTGCGCACGGCCTGAGGCGTCGCCTGCGGCCCAAGGCTCTTCGCGGTTTCGTTGAGCTGTTGTCCCAGCGTCCTGAGGTTGTGCCGGTCTGCCAACGCGTTCGCCAGGGCACCTCCGGCAGGCGCGGCGCTCGATGGGGCCTGTTGTGCGATGGCTGCGGATTGAACACTGGCCAGCGGCTGCAATGGAGTTGTCTGAGGGTAGAGGGGCGGTGAAATACGCTGAGGGTTGAGGTGCAGTGCAGGAGCGGATGAAAGACTGTTCATATGCGGGTACCTTTTCCAGACATATCAAGAAAAAGCGCCTGTCTTTGGGAGGTTCCCTGTTCCCCAGGCACCCCCGTTGGTTGCGGAAAAGGCCCGCGCAAGTTCCGCCTGTGCTGCTTGCACTGTGTATGCCTTCGTGTCCGTAGCACATGGAAAAGTTACCCGGCCCCACGTAATGCCAGAGGTCACCGCCTCGAACAAGCCAAAGCCTCTCATCGTCTGTAACATAGACGCCCACCGCGCCCTGTTCGGCGCAAGGCCGTAAATACAATCTTCAGATTCAGGAAGTCGTGATGACGCAAAAGCAACGTTTGAAATATTCGATACTGATTGTCTTGGTGGTGCTGGCGACGATGTTTGGCCTGTCTTACCTGCAGAGCATCGGGTCTATCAGTGAAAAAACGTTCCAGACCATCGCCATTGCCGTCGCGGTGGTCGTGGTGGTGCTCAACGGCATCATGCGGCGCAAGGTCAAGCCGTAAGTCAGGCGTTGTTGTCGAGCACCTTGGCTGCCTCTTCGTGGAGGCTGTAGCTTTTGTCCGCATTGAGGGTGATCACGCCCTCGCTGCATAGCCGTTTGAGTACTTCGCGCACGCTGAGAAACGACAATGGAATGCCCAGCGCCAGCAAGTGGCTGTGCACTCCGCGTACCCCGAGGGTGCGCTGGTTGTCGGCGGCGGTGAGCAGGGCGTCGATGACCTTCAGCCTGATCAGGCTGGTGCGCAGACCGAAACATTTGAGCAAATGACGAATACGCTGGTTGCCTTGCTCCGGCGTCTTGCCGAAGGCGGTCGTGCCGCTGCCGAAGTTGGCATCGGCGGCCGAGAGATGTCCTTCCGTGGGCACTTGCGGGTTGTACATGCAGAAAACTCCTTATCAGAGCCTGATCAGGAAAATGATGGCGCTCTTATTCAATAAGACGAACGAGCGAGCGAAATCATGAAGCGCCGAATGTAGAAATTTCGTCGGTATCGGTTTTGTCACAACCTGCGCGCTAAATTCCGCGGGCCGATGTGCGTTCTTACGGTGGGGTGGTCGCCCCGCGTAAAGACGTTCCATTTGACGGCGGAGTCGGTGTGATTATTAACAACAGGTTGTCCAGGGTATGTGCGCTCGGAGTATTGCTGGGCGTCAGCCTGGCCGCATCGGCGCGCGAGCAGGCCACGCAAGCCTCTGCCGAGATCCGGCGCACCGGTTTCGGCGTGCCGCATATCCGGGCCAGTGACGAGCGCGGTCTGGGCTATGGCATCGGATACGCCTATGCCCAGGACAATATGTGCCTGCTGGCTAACGAAGTGGTGACCGTCAACGGCGAGCGCGCGCGTTACTTCGGGCCCGAGCAGGCCACGCTGGAGGAGCGCAATAACCTGGCCAGCGATGTGTTCTTTCATTGGCTGAACACGCCTCAGGCGGTTGCCGCGTTCTGGAAGGCGCAGAGCCCGCAGATCCAGCAACGCATCGAAGGCTACGTGGCCGGCTATAACCGTTATCTGCAAGAGCGGGGCGCGCCGGCCCAGTGCCAAGGGGCGTGGGTCCGACCGCTGGTGGCCGAGGACTTGGTCAAACTGACCCGCAGGCTGCTGGTGGAGGGCGGTATCGGCCAATTCGCCGAAGCCTTGGTGGGCGCAACACCGCCCCAGGCGAGCGCCAGTGTGCAGCCAGACGCCAAGGCTTTCGCACTGGCCGCCGCGCAGCAGCAACGCTTCAGCCTGGATCGCGGCAGCAACGCCGTGGCGGTGGGGCAGGAGCGCTCGTTCAACGGGCGCGGCATGTTGTTGGCCAACCCGCATTTTCCGTGGGTGGGCGGTATGCGTTTTTACGAGATGCACCTGACCATCCCCGGCCAGTTGGATGTCATGGGCGCTGCGTTGCCGGGGTTGCCGGTGATCAATATCGGTTTTAACCAGCGTGTGGCGTGGACCCACACGGTCGATACGTCCAAGCATTTCACCTTGTACCGCCTGACCCTGGACCCGAACGATGCCACGCGCTATCTGCTCGACGGTAAATCCATCGCGCTGGATAAAACCTCGGTGGCGGTCCAGGTCAAGCAAGCCGATGGCAGTGTCAAAGAAGTGAACCACACGCTGTACAGCTCCCAGTTCGGCCCTGTGGTGCAATGGCCCGGCAAACTCGATTGGGACCGGCGCTATGCGTTCAGCCTGCGCGACGCCAACTTGGGCAACGACCGCGTGCTGCAACAGTGGTACGCCATGAACCAGGCCAGTAGCGTCAAGGCGCTGCAAACCTCGGTGCAGAGCTTGCAAGGCATCCCATGGGTCAACACCCTGGCCGCCGATGACCAGGGCCAGAGCCTATACATGAACCTGTCGGTGGTGCCCAACGTCAGCGCGGCCAAATTGGCCCAGTGCAGCGACCCGCGCGCCGGTTTGCAGATGATTGTGCTGGACGGCGCCCGTAGCGCCTGCGCCTGGGATATCGATCCGAAGGCCGCTCAGCCGGGTATATTTGCGGCCGATCAACTGCCGCAGTTGCTACGCAGCGACTACGTGCAGCACTCCAACGACTCGGCCTGGCTGGCCAATCCGCAAGTGCCGTTAAGCGGCTTCTCGCCGGTGATCAGCCAGGACCGCATCGGCCTTGGCCCGCGCGCACGCTTCGCCTTGCAGCGCTTGCACAGCCTCAGCAACCGGCCGATCAACGCCGCTGACTTACGCAATATGGTGATGGATAACGAGGTGTACCTGGCCGGGCAGGTCATGCCGGACCTGCTGGAATTCTGCGCCAACCACCTCGCGACTGACGCGCAGACCCTGCAACCGCTGTGCGACAGCCTTAAAACCTGGGACCGCCACGCCAACCTCGACAGCGGCGTGGGCCTGGTGCACTTCATCAATTTTATAGAGCACCTGCAACAAATCCCCGATGCCTGGCGCGTCGCCTTCGATCCGAGCCAACCCCTGACCACCCCACGAGGCGTGGCTATCGAGCGGCCAGCGGTTGCTAAGGCTGTGCGCGAAGCGATGCTGGCTTCCGCCGCCGACGTCGCCAAGCGCGGGCTGACGTCCACAAGTACTTGGGGGGATGTTCAAGTCTCCGGCCAAATCCCGATCCACGGCGGCCCTCAAGAACTGGGCATCTACAACGCCATGCAAAGCGTGCCCCGCAGCGACGCTAAACGTGAAGTGATCAGCGGCAGCAGTTACCTGCAGATCGTCACCTTCGACGACCACGGCCCCCATGCTGAAGGTGTGTTGGCATTCTCCCAATCCAGCAACCCTGCCTCCCCATATTCCAAGGACCAAACCCAAGCGTTTTCCAAGAAAACACTCAGCTCGCTCCCGTTCACCGACGCCCAAATCCAGGCCGACCCACAGTACCGCCAGCAAGTCATCAAGGAGTGAACCCAACCTGCAAGCCCTTGATGCCAATGCGAAATATTTTTGAAATCAAGGGGTTGCAGGCCCCGGCAAATGAGTACATAATGGCGCCCATCGAACGCATCGAAGCTTTAAAAACTTCAATGTATTCAGTGAGTTAGAGTAGAGGCAGGCTTTACACAGGCCACTCAAGTTTGCATACGGTGAGTGCCAGCAATCAGGGCATTGATCGTCTTAGGCCGAGTAGCAAAATGGTTATGCAGCGGATTGCAAATCCGCCTACGCCGGTTCGATTCCGACCTCGGCCTCCACTCTTGAAAACCCCGTAGATTAACGTCTACGGGGTTTTTTATTGCCTGCGATTTGGGATCGTTTCCGCAACTCTACTTTTTTCGGGAAACTCAAGAGGCCGTCATCGGTACGGTTCTCCTTGATGGAAAGTGGGATTGTGCTCGAGATTAAGGGGCCTAAATGTTCACTAACGGCCGATTGTGTTGAAAAAGTCGCCTTGCCCAAAAACGCTCGAATACTGATGGGTGAAAAGACCTCTTTTGCACGCTGCTACGTGAAATCTGAGTCCTGAACCTACTGCCAAAAATTCAGATTTCAATCTCAGGCGCGTACTTTTCCGCTGTGGAATTATCATTCGACTTTTTCAACAGAATCGGCCAAAAGCGGACTGTCCCGGCATAGAAATGTGGTCCCTACACTCTTTCTGCCCCAATTTTTTGAGTCCTTGAACCTTTGGACCTGGTGCTCACACTCTGCACCACAATCAATCGATTTTTGATGCTTGCCTATGAGTGCAGGCCTAGAGCATATTGCCATCATGATTAGCGGCTCGACGCAAAATACAAAGG